>DLRL01000012.1:27057-34024 GCA_002501085.1 Gemmatimonadales bacterium UBA7889 | reverse complement strand
GATTCCGGTAAAGCTTAAGGTGCACGACTCTATCTTTGTGCCGTTAGCCAAGTGGCCCATGTTGCTTGCAGGAAACTACCGGTGTATCCAACGCGATGGCATGATCTCTATCAGGGAAGCGGTGCATGGGGACATCGAAATGGCTAAAGACGCATACGGTTGGGCAGGAAAACTCTGCACAAATCTCGGAGCTGCGGAGACTGATCTGGTCCCGTTCGAAAAGTACGCGAGAGCTGCGGAAGGACTTGCTAAACCGTCGTCCGCTGCGAGGGCCCTATTCAGTGGAGCAAAACATATCGAACGTGTCGATTGCTTGATTCAAAGAATAGCGAGCCAACAAGGGCTTCAGTCCGATACTGTAGACAAGATTGTAGATCTTGTAGATGAACGTTTGGGTAAGAATCGGGCGGCAACCGCTTGATTGACATGCCACGAAGATCACTTCAACCATATTTTGAACGGAGATAGCATGACATCGAATGGACAGTCAATCGGACAGCTTCGCCACGAGCCGAGGGTGTTGCTTGGGCCGGGACCGAGCAACGTCCATCCGCGCGTTTTTCAGGCGATGACTAGTCCAATACTTGGATATCTCGATCCTGACTTTCTTGCTGTCATGGACGATAGCATGGAGTTACTGAGGCACCTTTTTCAGACAAAGAACGAGGTTGCGATCACGCTCCCAGGTACTGGGATGTCCGGAATGGAGGCGTCGATCTGTAATGTCGTTGAACCTGGTGATGAGGTGATCGTCGGGATTCATGGCTTCTTTGGGCAAAGAATGGCTGAGATCGTTGAACGGCATGGGGGTACCGCGATCCGAGTGGAAGTGGACTTTGGCGATGTAGTTCAGGTTTCACAGATCGCGGATGCCTTGGACCAACATCCCGACGCCAAGATGGTTGGGGTGGTACACGGAGAAACATCTTCCGGAGTAGGACAGCCGCTGTCAGAGCTAGGAGACCTTGTCCGTAGTCGTGATAAACTCTTCCTAGTTGATACTGTCTGCTCCCTTGGGGGCAGTGACATTCGAGTAGACGAGTTCAACATCGACATCTGCTATAGCGGTGGCCAGAAGTGTATCGGGGGTCCAGCAGGCATCTCATGCATCACCCTGAACGATCGAGCGATGTCACTTATAGAGAGCCGAACCAAGTCTGTCGACACCTGGTACCTCGATCTGGCCCTCATCTGTAAGTACTGGTTTGGTGATAGAGCTTATCACCACACTGCACCGGGCCCGATGGTTTTCGCACTTCGCGAAGCACTCCGAATGATTCAGGAAGAAGGATTGCAGGAACGCTTTGCTCGCCATCAAAAATGTGGCGACCTGCTCAAGAAGGAATTGACAGGGATGGGCCTTGAACTATTCGGGGATCCGGCGCATCGACTACCGATGTTGACCTGCGTTCTTATCCCTGATGGTGTAGACGACGCTGTGGTAAGAAAACGGCTCTTAGACGAGTACCGGATCGAGATCGTAGGTGGGTTTGGTCCGCTCAAAGGGAAGGCATGGCGCATTGGTCTGATGGGGTACAGCTGTCAGGAGCGTCATGTCCATTATCTGATTGCGGCGCTTCGGGAGATTCTCGGTCGCTAGTCTTTATTAACCTGCGATGGCAGGTATCTAACTATTAACAAAGCGTTGATAGTCGCAGAGATGTGATATGGCTTCGAAAGGAGGATCTAGGACTTAGTATCCTGCTTATCCATCTTCGTGTAAGATGCACCTGCAATATTCCTAAGTGAGTTGATATGGACCGGCGCACACTCCTAAAAACTGGCGGTATGGGCATCTTGGGTCTTGGCCTGGGAAGCTGTTTCCGGGGTTCAGCATCATCTTTGTCGCCTTACAAGCTACTCCCCTCACTCAACGTTGCCTGGAATCGGGTGATACACACGACTGTGGGTCTGCGACCCCACCGGCCATCGGGCTTTGTACTTAGAGCGGAGCGGTTCGGTGATAAGACCTTGATCCACAATTATGGACACGGTGGATCAGGTATGTCGCTATCCTGGGGCACAGGATCTATGGCTGCAGACCTTGCACTAGAGAGTGAAGTCCGCGAAGTGGCTGTTATCGGATGTGGGGTCGCTGGTTTGACGACCGCGAGACAGCTACAACGTCGGGGCTTCTCAGTGACGATTTATGCACTATCGGTTCCTCCAGATACCACGTCAAACATGTCCTTAGCTGCATGGACTCCGACTTCGGGCCTAGTTGATCAAGAACGTCGAACCACTGCATGGGACCTTCAGCTAAGGCAGGCAGCGAGGATTGCTTACAGGCAACTTCAGCTCCTTACCGGACCGGAATACGGAATTTCATGGATTGATAGTTACGCTCTGAGTGACTCAGCTCCAAGGGAGCGTTCAACACGGGAGGATCAAGATCCATTGCTTCCCTCCGATTTGAGGCTCCCAACGGTGGCTCTGGGACCTGGGGAGCATCCCTTCCCGACGCGCTACGCAAGCCAACGTGTCACGTTGCGGATCGAGCCGTCCATTTATCTGGACGCTTTGGTGCGTGACGTCATGCGATTCGGTGGGCGGATAGTGATTAGAAAATTTGATACTCCTAGAGACCTTATGACACTCGACGAGTCGATCATTATCAACTGCACGGGACTCGGGTCACATGACTTGTTCGGGGATACCGAGCTTGTACCCCTGAAAGGGCAATTAACGCTTCTGGTACCTCAGCCCGAGGTGAACTATGCGACGTTCGGGGGCCTTCAAGGGACTGGTGGGTTCATCCACATGCAGCCACGTAGTGATGGGATTGCCTTGGGAGGCACCTCAGAAGAAGGCAATTGGTCGCTTGAGCCAGACGAGAATGCTCGCCAACGCATTGTTGAAGCACATCGTGCCTTGTTCTCAGCGATGAGGGGTAGTCCGAGGTTAGAGTCAGCGATATCGCTTTCGTAGCGTTGTGAAGTACTGAGATCGACAACTTGACTCTTCAAATCAAGCAAATGGATGGGCGGAGCGGGACTGCGCGCTTTGTCGATGTATCCTGGAAGGTCCATGCTCGGGAGGGCTCTGCGTGGGTTCCCCCTCTCCGTTCAGTAGTTCGCGGCGTCTTAGATCGGGGAAAGAACCCATTTTATCAGTCTGCCGAGAGAGGCTTGTTCATCGCGGAGCGAGAAGGTTGTCCTGTGGGCCGGGTCGCGGCCATACGGAATGGTTGGCACAACGAATATCACGGAGATCGGGTTGGCTTCTTTGGTTTCTTTGAGTGTAGGGATGACCAGGAAGCAGCCGGTGCGCTCATGGAGAGAGCCGGACAGTGGTTGCGAGAAAGAGGTCTCGAGACAGCGAGAGGCCCGGTAAATCCTTCCATGAACCACGAATGTGGACTTCTCGTAGATGGGTTTGATCGCGAAGCCGTGATCATGACACCCTGGACGCCGCCGTACTATGAGCGCTTGCTTGAGAGTAGCGGCTATGTGGGCGCCAAAGACCTACTCGGCTACCGTCTCATCCAGGGATCGGAGTTCGGTTTTCCAGATCGCATGAAGAAGGTGGTTGAGCGGAAGCTTGCCCGGACGAAGTTGGTATTTCGCGAATGGGATTTTAGCCGGTTCGAACAGGAAGTCAGGACCTTCCATAAGTTGTACTGTGATGCTTGGGTAGATAATTGGGGCTTCGTGCCACCTTCTTGGCAGGAATTTTGGCACCTCGCCAAGGATCTTCGTTCGGTCTTGCACCCTCGGTTCGCGTGCATCGCTGAAGTCGATGGAGAAGCGGTTGGATTCGTTGTAGTTGCTCGAGATATCAATCGCGTGCTCCGCCGCATACCCTCAGGGCGCCTGTGGCCATGGAACATGGCTCGCCTTTTCTTAACCCTACCGAGGGTACTCAGTGGACGTATCATTCTGTTAGGGCTCAGGCGTGACTACCGGAACCGTGGCTTTTTCTCATTACTGATGCACGAGGTAGCTCGCCGAGCCGTCGAAATAGGAGCTGAAGAAGCAGAAGCCTCATGGATCCTTGAGGAAAATGAGGCACTAGTTTCACCGTTGAGGTCACTTGGACTTGCTCCACACAAACGATGGCGCATTTACGAGAAGCCACTGAGAGAGCGTTGAACGTGAACGGGCCACGGAGGTTTAGCTGAAGATTGCGCTGTTGGCTGAATACTACCTTCCAAGACTCGGGGGGGTTGAGCACCTAATCGATGATCTGGCTCGTACGCTTGCTGATCGCCGGCATGACGTTCGGATTTTGACCATGACGCCAGAGAGTACCTCAGAACAAGGGGCTCGCGTACCATCAGTGCCGACCTCGCAAGCTGAAAATTTCCGGACTGTCAGGATTCCTTCTTTCAAGGTCCCGATGATGGGGGTACCGATATCTCCTCTGCTTCCGAAGCGCCTTCGAGAGGATCTCGTTACGTGGTCACCTGATGTGGTACATGTGCATGCATCGATTGCTTCGGCGGGTGCTCTCGCCGGTGGCTGGGCCGCACACTCACTGGGCTTGCCACTCGTTGTGACATTCCATTCGACGTTGGGAGGACATGAATGGGTTTATAAGCTGTCCCACGCTCTAACAAGATGGGGATCCTGGCCACAGGTGGTAGCTGGCGTTAGCACAACGGTCGCAGACGGAGTGTCTAGGGTTCTCGGTCGCCCGACAACAGTGTTGGCAAACGGTGTAGATATTGGATGGTGGAGTGAGGGAGGCTCTGTCTCGGTGCCCACAAGAAGCTGCATAGATCTGGTTACCGTTCAGCGTCTCAAGAACCGAAAAAGAGGCTCAGCTTTGCTTGAAGTTGTGGCCGCGGCTCAGAAGAATATTCCAGATGGGCATACCTTTAGGGTCACGTTCGTGGGAGATGGCCCACGTCGATCTGCCCTTGAGAGGCAGGCATCTCGCTTGGGTGTGGAGGCAAAATTTCTGGGAGCGATACCCCGTAAGGATGTTCGGGAAGTATTACGTAATTCTGATGTATTTATCCTCTCCAGTACCCGGGAAGCTTTTGGACTCTCCGCTTTAGAGGCTCGTGCGGTTGGTCTGCCTGTTGTTGCGTTTAGGACTGGTAGCTTACCGGAGATCGTGCCAGATGGGTTAGCAGGGCTTCTGGTCGATACGGATCAGGGAATGGTAGATGCTCTGACACAACTTGCTTGCGATCGCGGTCTACTTGTGAGGCTATGTGAGTGGAGTATTAGCAATCCCCCTCCATTTGATTGGCCGCTCGTTGTGGAGGAACATGAGCGTATCTACAGAGAGGCCTCAGGATCCTGAGGCTGACCACTAACGACCGAGTTGCTTTATCCTGTCGATCATTTGCTCTTTCCACATAGGATCCGAAGGGTACAGGTCTGGTGCTGCCAGACCTTCCTGATATGTAGTCCGCGCCAGGTCTAGTTTGTCCTGAAGACGGTAGGTGTCTCCCAGGTCTTTGTAGAAGAGTACAGTACCTGGTTCACTCTCAAGCGCTCTGAGGATGTGTTCTTCAGCAGCTTCCCAGGAACTGGACTTCATTGCGTCCCCACCGCCCATGAAAGTTCGTGCGATGAAGCGTTCGAAGCCTGATAGGCTTCGAACTTCTTGATTGAGTTTACCGAAGACACTGTTAGTTAATGCATGGTTACCGTCGATTGCCAGAGCCTCTTGGGTCAAGGCCCACACCTCCTTTGCCAGTCGGACTTGTTCTCCGACCCCTGCGATGTCTTGGGCTAGCCGTCCCTTCGCTGCTGCCAACCATGCTATTGCATCTACATTATCAGGTCGCAAGGCCCGTGCTTCCGAAGCATGCTGGACAGCAATTCTAAGCCAACGACCTGTTCGTTCCCTGTCTTCTTCTATAACTCCAAGAATAAGAGCAGCGCGTGCGGCTCTCCAACGAGCTTCGTAGTCACTTGGGGCTATGTCCACCCGTGCTTCGAGACGTCTAAACGAAGCAAGTGGCTCCATCGAGAAGAAGAGCGAATCTCCTGTGGCTAAGGCGGTCGGGACTAGAGGTTTGACGTCTTGTACACTAAGTGGAGCCTGAGCCAGCACCGGCATAGAGTCGTTGGCTGCGCAGAGAGCGAGAAACATCGATAAACTGAGGATTCTTATATGTATCATGCTAGCTAGCGTTAGTACTCCTGTTCATGATACTCACATCCTTGGCTCTGCTGGAAACTCATCCCACTTGATTTCAGGATCTATGGAATCCTGAATATCGTCGGTATTGAAAATACTAGTACCCACGTTGGATATCGATCAGATTAAGCAATTTTTCTCCGGCCATATAGCGCCTCAAATTCTCGCGGTAAAACACGTACTGATTATCCCTGTAACGAGGAGAATAATCCGATACATGTGGGGTCATGATTACTCGTGGAAGATCCCATAGTTCAAAGTCATCTTGAGGCAGGTCATCAGTCCCGAAGCCAGCAATCTTTTCTGATTTGAGTGCCATCTTAAGATCTTCCCAGTTGACAACTCCAAGACGGGCTATACTGACAAAATACGCCGACTCTTTCATGGCCTCGAAAAATTTCATATCAAATAATCCAAGTGTAGCCGGTGTCGGCGGCACCGCGGCAAACACTATATCTGCTTGGTTTGCTAGATCAAACATCTCATCTGACAAGCCGACATAATCTACAAAATCCGGCCCAGAACGACTGGTATTTCGTGTTGCGATTACTCTCATACCCAAAAGATGTGCGAGTCTTCCCACTTCTGTACCGAGACTCCCCAATCCCACAACAAGCAAAGTCAGGTCCTGAAACTCCACATCAAGATTCTTATCTCGTACTACATCTGTAGTGGTTCTTCCCCATACATGTTGTCTCTGTCTTTCCGCATGAATATCCATGCCTCCGATCAGAGAAAGCATTATCGTGAAGGAATGCTGTGCGATAGCATGTTTTGTCATGTCACGGATGGAGCTGACAAGAATATTTCTCTCTCGAAGAATATTCTGCATCCTTTCAGCTTCTTCGCCGATCGTATTGAAACAGCG
>DLRL01000012.1:0-26675 GCA_002501085.1 Gemmatimonadales bacterium UBA7889 | reverse complement strand
TCCACAGTGCTAGGACCACAACCGAGACCTATGGTGGCTTGTGCATCAGCTAGCACGCCCCTTTCTATCGCATCTGAAAGATTCTTGACTGGAATGAACTCTACGGCAGGAGCCCTCTCTCTAAGAAATTCCAGTCGCTCAAAACGATTTTCCCAAGGTTCATTCCCCGGCATCTCTACCACAACCTTCTTAAGCGGCGCCCAGCCTGGAAGATCACGAACAGCTACATCAGATTCCCGCAAATTGAACTTCTGAACAAATTCTTCTGGTGATAAGTCGGCATAGTTTTCTAAGCGATAGTTGTCCAAGCTAGGTGTTGTCTGCTCCTCATTCGAGCAAGCAACCAAACATGTAACACCGGCAAGCGACAATACGCCTATCGCAGACCGAATACGGATCATGAATATTTTTGCGGTTGTCATGTTTTCTCCAAACTGGTCACGCACTAAGAGTTTCCGTAATCGTGGGCCCAGCTTCAATCTTGTGTCAACACAAAGTCTGATATCCTCGTTCACTCTAAGTTCCGGGCCTTTAGTGGTGTAAAACTGTGTTGAGCGCTCCAGGCATGATACCTTTCGCATCGATTCTTGGAATTGCTCGCTAGCGCGGGCTCACTTTGTTTTCTCCTGCATGGAGAAGCGCCGGTATGAGCGCCTACTCCTATCTAGCAGAAGTACTCGTCGACAAGTACGACGTCGACAAGGATAAGATTCGGCCCGAGGCGACTCTAACGGACCTCGGGCTTGATTCGCTTATGGTGGTAGAATTCCTCTTTGACGTCGAAGATGAGTTCAACATTGAGGTTCCAGACGACCGGGCTGAATTCGAAACGCTCAACGAGGCTGCAACGCTGATCGATGAGCTTATCGAGGCTAAGGGCGACTGACACGGCCCGTGGCGCGGCGCGTTTTTATCACGGGACTCGGCTTAATTGCTCCCCACGGAGAAGATCCTGTATCGATATTTGATCGGATCTACCAAGGAGATTCGGCAGTACGGCTGGTCAGGTCTGGCACGGCGGACTTCGGTTCAGACCTTCCACTTGCAACTGTGGACTTCACACCAAAAGATCGAATCCCCAAGACCCAGCAACTCTTTATGGCACGTGCCTCGCAGATGGCAGTCGTAGCAGCAGAAGGGGCCTTACAGTCGTCTGGGTTATTTAGGGAGGGGCAGAGTGTGGAAGATGGGGAGATGGGGGTCTACATGGGGTGTGGACTTGGTGGTGCGGAGATTCTACAGGAGGGCTATCGAACGTATTTTGTGCGCCAGAGCCGAAGGGGAAGGCCGAGCACTGTACCGATGATCATGGCAAGTGGGCCGGCTTCACACATCTCTATGCGATTCGGACTCCATGGGCCAACGCATACCTACTCGATTGCCTGCGCGTCGTCGACAGTAGCTATTGGTGAGGCGTTTCGAGCGATTCGCGATGGCTATCTGGACACCGCTCTAAGTGGCGGAGCTGAAGCCATGCTCAATGATGGTTCGATTGCTGCATGGGAACGACTTGGTGTTCTTGCAAGCTCGCACATGGATGGCCCTGAGGCATCCAGTCGACCTTTTGACCTTGAACGGACTGGATTTGTGCTAGGTGAAGGAGCTGTCTTACTCGTCCTCGAAGCCGAATCAGCACTCCGGGAACGAGCTGTAGATCCAATCGCAGAAATCATCGGTTATGGTGTCTCAAGTGACGCGTTCAGTTTGACGGAACCACATGCTGCAGGTCAGGAAGCCGCAATGAGATCGGCGATCACTGACGCGGATATCGAACGAGAGGAAGTCCAGTACGTGAATGCTCACGCGACAGGAACTCCGTCTGGAGATCCGATTGAGATCGAAGCTATTAAGAATGTTTTTGAAGATCATGCTTCAAATCTTGCAGTTAGTTCTACTAAATCCGTGCACGGCCATTTGGTTGGTGCTTCCGGGGCGCTTGAGACAGCGATTACTGCGATTGCACTTCAGAAGGGACGGATACCTCCGACGGCGAACCTCACACATCCAGATCCATGCTGCGACCTAGACTGTGTACCGGGCTATGGGAGAGAGGCACCCGAGCTCACCGTTGCTGTCTCTAATTCATTCGCGTTTGGTGGCTCGAACGCTACGCTAGTTCTTAGGAAAGTCTAAGATTGACTCGCAGGCAAATCCATCTTGTAGTTGATGCGCCATGCTTTAGGTCGGTGGATTAATGCCGATTTTCTGCTACGAATCTAGGCGAAGGACCTTCGTATGAATCGGCCATGGGTACAACTGGCTGGGCGAGTTCAGTTGGCTTGGCTGATCACTATCTGTCTGTTTTGGTCAATTTCACTGGCGCTCCACCCATTGGACCCCGGCTACACAGCGGGGGAACTCCTAGATCATTTGCAGGGGTGGATGGAGACGGGGAAGCTCTATCCTTCAATCGAAGGTGATGGAACACTTCGTGTTCTGAACTATCCCCCAATGGTGCTGGTCCTAATTCGATTCTTAGCGTTGCTTGGGATACAGCCTCTCCTAGCTGGGCGTTTGGTGAATGGGCTGGGAGTGATCCTGGTCGTAGGAGTGATTGGGTGGTGGGTTCAGGCTAGAGGCAGAGATTGGACAGCATCGATCGGCAGCTTAGGACTCCTGGGTGCGAGTGTGCCTTTTGTATATGGAACTGGACAATTCCGCATTGAGATGTGGGCTGTACTCGGTACGGTGATGGGATGGGCATTGGTGGATCGAGGGAGAACCGGGCGCGCAGTGTTTTGGGCAGGTGTTCTGCTTGCTATGAGTTGCTTTGCGAAACAAACCCAAGTTGTTCCTTCACTAGTTGCCCTTGTCTGGGTTTGGAAGTATCGAACCACCGAACTCCGTTCAATCCTATTCGGGTATCTGGGTGCGGGTATCGCAGGGGCTACTGCCATCACTCTTGTGTGGGGCCTTGAACCGTGGCGACATATGCTGATATACACCACTGGCACCTATTCGATTATGAATCTGGGTTGGCAGTTTCTCAGCCATGTGGCTCCCTGGACACCCCTCCTTTCAGTAGCAGCTTATAGCGTTCTTCGAGGTCGTCCGGAAGCTCGTAGTGATCCAGTCTGGTGGTACTGGTGTAGTGCCCTAGTATGGTCATTTTCTGCGGTTCGGTCAGGGTCGTCTTCCGCATATTTTCTTGATTTACATATGGCGACAGTGATGCTCGTGGGTCCCGTGCTGTTTAGCGCAGGAGGTGTGCTTTCTGGCGCAGACCAAGCATCTCTTCAAATCCCTAAGACCAGACATCATCGATTGCTTCCTTGGATTCTAGCGTTTCAAGTGATCGGAGCTGATATCGCTGTTGGTACTGTCGCATGGATCAATCTTTCCCGGGTTTCAGATATTACAGAAAATCTAGCTTCGATATGCTCCGAATTTCCGAGGTCAGGGCCTGTACTTACAGAGGAGGCCAATATCGCTCAGGCCTGTGGACACTCTGCGCTGATTCACCCTTTCATTATGACCTCTCTATCGCAGAGGGGTCTTTGGGATGCAAGCGATTTTGAAACCGCAGTCGCTTCAGGGGAAATTGGCACAGCAGTAATTGGCTTCGATCCGAGGCAACCCGTCACTGGTGCGCACTTGGATAGATGGACACTGCCAGTGCTAAGTGCATTCAGGCTAGCACCTAAACAGACTGCATATCCAGGCGGGGTCTGGGCAGTATCGTGGTAAAGACTTATTAGGTCGTCCCACTAATCTGCATTAAGGTTCGGATTTACTACGACTAATATTCAGTGGCCTTACGGAAGAGATGACCCAACCAATGCCCGCGAGGGGGATTAGGTAAGCGGCATGCTGAACAATTGCTAATGCCACGGCGGTGTCACTGCTGATGCCGAGACTTCTATAAACAAGGAACGCCGCACCCTCAAAGACTCCGAGGTTAGCCGGTGTCACCGATACTACTGATGAGAGATTCACAGCGACCAGGACGGCGAGGATTCCCCACCAGGGTGTGACTACTCCGAATGCTAGGAGTATGCAAGTGATCGCAAGGGCCGCCACCAGTTTTTGTAGTAAGCCTAGCATGACTGTTAGAGAGAGTTTCTTGGGTCGTCGGAGTGCTTCAAGGTTGGCAGCAACAAGGTTTAGCTTTGTGAGAATCCACCCCAAGAACCCTGTAGTTCGTTCCGATATTGATTCGAGGACAGATCTTCGGTGAGCGATAACGGTTAAGACGAAAAAAAGGGTGGGTACTCCTATCAGAATCATGGCACTGACAGCTTTGTATTCAAGTCCAATAGGGACTACCACAATTGCGAGAAGGACAATCGCCATTTTCACCAATCCCTCAACCAATTGATCAAGAAGCAGGACCGATAATCCGACCGAGTGACCCACTCCTTCTTGCTTGGCCAGGAGATGCACTCCGACGGCTGCACCACCCCCAGCCGGACCACTGTTCGCGACTGTGCTCATTATCGCCATAATCTTGAACATCTTCGATTTGGCTACTGACACTCCCTCTGGTAGAAAAAGCAGCCACTGAGCTGTAGCGAATACTAGAATCATTGCGTTAAGCAGGACTGCTAGAATCAGGGGTAGGGGTTTCGCTTTAGCGATGGCTGCGATCGCAAGGGTCCAGTCCACGCGTCCGATTGTCGCTACTACGAGTGCAGTAAGTAGAAGCCAACTTATGAGGCAGGAAACTCGCGTCGTCAGCAGGGAGCCTCCCAAGGCCCTATAGCCAGGTCGGGTGAATGACGTGTGTTATCACTATACCGCCTCTGGTAGGCTATCAGAATGTCTTATGTAGGTGAGTGTGATCCCGCCGACCACCAACCCGACTACTGCTCCGGCGAGCATATCAATCGCGTAGTGGAATCCACCGTACACAGCTCCGACCCCAACCCCAACTGAGATGAGTGTTACAAGTATTCCAATTGGAGGTTGATAACGAAGCTGTGCCATAGCTTGGCATACTGTCATTGCCATGTGTGAGCTAGGAAACGCAGCCCCACGGGAGGAGCCATTCTCCAAAATAGAGAGTGTCAATGCTCGAATCGGACCTTCTGGTATTGATTCAGGAGGGCCAAAATACCGAGGACCTTGGACTGGGAAGTAGACAAAGAACACGAAACAGACGCTGGCGGTTGCGATCAGTGTCACTACGGTTGCTTGGAATGCCTCACGTCTCCCGGAGACAAAGAGTAGAAGTGGGGGAATATAAATAGTTGGGTAATAAGAGAAGTAAGCCAGGTGGAGGGACTCGCTGAGTAGAGGATATGGGTATCGGCCCGCCAATTCGGTTGCTGGTGATCCAAACAGAAATGCCTCCCATGATAGAACTAGGCTATCGTGATAGCCCACACCGAATGACTGGTTAAGGAGTGCGATTTCTGCGTAAAAGAGCGGTATCAGAATTAATGCGCCCCAACTCGATAGCCAGCCAAGATCTTCAGGGACGCGCGCCTGTCTGAGGCACAGGACACAGGCACTCAAATGCAGGCCAGCAAGAACAATGTGCTCTGTTGTCCACGGCCCCGGTAGCAATGTCGGGGCCGTTACTAGCAGATAGAGTCCGGCGAGACCCAATGGACGGTGAAGCATATCAGGCATAAAGGAGTTGTAACCCTAGGTCAGCGCTCGACACTTCTTCTGGGAATTAGTGGAGCTAATATATCCGGCCTACTGCACATCTCCCACTATCTCTGGATTAGAGCCGCGAGTTCATCTTGCTTGAATTGATAGAGGGGACCTTCCCGGCCAGCGCGCAGGGCGCAACTCCACTTCCTCGGATGAGGAGATCAAAGAAAACGCTCGCGGGACAGTGCTTTGATACCTATTATCTTCCCAAGTGCGCGCTGAATGTGCGCGGGTAACTGTCCCTCGCGATGGAGCAGTTCGATGGGCGAAGCAGAATCGGTAGGTCTCTTGGAGACAAAATACTCCAGACGAAAGTTCATCAAAAGTGTTATAGCCGTAGGCGCTACAGCATCTTCGGCAGGTTACTTCATAGGAGGTTCCGGCCTCTTGGGGGCGCAGTCTTCCGGGACTGCGGAGCGTCTCATAACGCTCACCATCAATGGTCAGCAGCGGCGGGTGGACGTACTACCGAACGAAACACTCGCGATGACACTCCGGTACCGACTTAATCTAACTGGCACCAAGCTTGGCTGTGATCGTGCGGAATGCGGAGCCTGTACGGTGTTAGTTGATGGGGTTAACCAGTACGGGTGCTCAATGCTGACGAATCAAGTGCGAGGCAGTTCTATTACAACGATTGAGGGGCTCGAGAATCCAGATACAGGAGAGCTCAGCCTTGTACAGCAGGCGGTCATCGACGAAGGTGGCTTCCAGTGCGCGTTTTGTGCACCGGGCTTCATCATGAGTATGACCGCTATGGTGAATGAGAATCCGAATCCCACCCGGGCAGAGGCGGCACATGCACTTTCTGGCAACCTTTGCCGATGTGGTGACTATGACAAAATCCTCAACTGTGCGATGCGAGCCGCTGAGCTCGCACGCAGCGTGTAGGGGGGTCTTATGGCTGAGAAAATAATTGGAACCGATATCGCACCACAGGATCTCGTTGCAAAGATCACAGGTCGTGCGAAATATGCTGAAGATTTCAGAGCAGATGGCATGGTGTTTGCCAAGTTGCTATTAAGCCCCATGCCCCATGCCCGGGTACGTGGAGTTGATACAACAAAGGCGCTTGCTATGCCCGGTGTCATAGACATCCTTCGTGCCGATGAAGTCCGCCAGATAGAGGGTCGCCCAGGAGAGGCTAGCCTGACTGATGAGCCCCTATATGAGGGCCAGCCGATTCTCGCGGTGGCAGCCGAAACTGAGGAACAGGCTGCAGCAGCGATTGAGGAGATCGAGGTAGATTTCGAGCCGTTGCCTTTCGTGCTCGATCCGCTAGACAGCCTTAGGCCTAACGGACCGAACGCCTACACTGGTGGTAACCGCTTCGGGGGCGGAGAGTTCAGCGAACTTAAGTGGACTGACGCCGATTTTGAGGAAATAGAGGCTGGCCGTATGCCAAACGGTGAGGCCGCTGTTGAGTGGACGAAAGGAGATATTGATACGGCATTCTCCGAATCGGACTTGGTGTTAGAGGAATCAATCGTACACCAATCTCTGACCCACCATCCGATGGAGACCCGTTCCGCCATGATGTACTGGGAGAATGGCAAGCTCCATGCATTCGTGTCCACACAGAGTGCCCAGCGCACGAAGTATGCGATCGCTGGTACGCTGAACATAGATCCTGAAGATGTGATTCTGGTAGCCGAGTATTGCGGTGGTGGTTTCGGCTCCAAGATCAGTGGAAATACACACATGGAAGTGCCCGCCGTCTTCTCACGTAAGATTGGCCGGCCTGTCATGCTGCGTATTACCCGCTATGAGGAAAACTATATCGGTAGGGCACGTCCGGGTTTCCAGTCGTGGCTGAAGATGGGTTTTCTAGATGATGGTACGTGTAACGCGATTGACCTTTATATCGTTCAGGAGAGTGGCCCGTTCGGGGCTGGTGACTTTAATACCGCGGGTATGATCGCGGATCTCGTGTACACGCCGCAGAACATGCGCTTCAGGGGGATCGCGATGTATACGAATACTCCCCCCAAGGCCGCACAACGGGGACCGGGTGGCGCTCAAATAGTCATTATGATGGAGCCCATTCTTGAGAAGGCAGCCAGACAGCTGGGTCTCGATCGACTAGAGGTTCATCTGAAGAATGCACCAGATGCTGACGTCGGATTCGGACCACGTAATTCCACACTTACGAGTGTGTATGCTAAGGAAGCCTTAGAGAAGGGTGCGGAGATCTTTGATTGGGCGGGCAAGCAGGAGCTGTCTGGTAGACGGGAAGGCTCGAAAGTGACAGGAATCGGCATCGGGCTTTCACCGTATACAGCTGGTTCCCGCGGATATGATGGCCTCATGGTCATTCATCCGGACGGAAAACTTTATGTCCATCAAGGTCTCGGGAACCTCGGTACGCACTCCATTATGGATACCGCGCGCCCGGCAGCTGAGATACTCAATCTCAACTGGGACCAAGTAGAACTCGTTTGGGGCGACTCAAGCCGAGGTATGCCTCGTAGCTCAGTTCAGGCAGGGAGCCAGACAACACATGCGCACTCCCGGGCAAACCATGCAGCGGGAATGGACGCGCGCGCCAAGGTTCTAGAAGTAGCGGCGCAAACGCTTGGTGGCTCGCCCAGCAATTACGATATGGACAACGGACGAGTGTTTCGCCGAGGAGGGGGAGCGAGCATGACGTTCGCTCAGGTTGCGGAACGCGCGATCGAGCTTGGTGGCAGGTATGATGGTCACGAGCTTCCCGACAATATCCATGCTACGACTGTTCCGGCAGCGAATATGCTGGCTGGGCAGGGGTTGATGGGAGTAGCTAGAGATAACTACGGTGGCAGTGGAGGAGTCTACTCTTGGGTGGCTGGTTTTGCGCTGGTCGAACTCGATGAAGAGACTGGTGTGGTGGATATCAAGGAATATGTCGCGGTGACTGACTGCGGAACGGTACTCCACCCACGTAGCTTGGGTGCTCAGGTCCTTGGAGGAAGTATTCAAGGCATGGGACAGGCGATGACCCAGCGTTGGGTTTTCGACCCCAAGTGGGGTGTTCCTTTTGCAAATAGGCTCTACACGGCGAGACCTCCGGGCATTCTCGATGTACCGTTAGACATGAAAGCGGATGCTGTAGGAATTCCTGATCCACAGACGCCCGTTGGTGCGAAGGGAATCGGCGAGCCTCCTGTGGGTGCGGGCGGAGCAGCAGTCACATCAGCAGTTGCCGACGCGATGGGTGGTCATTGCCTATGCCGTACGCCGCTGACGCCTGACATCATTCTTGCGGAGCTCGAAGGGCTATCGCAACCGTTCACCCTCGAACAGCACATCGGCTAAGGGGAGAGAGAAATGGCGATCATTAGAGACATGATTCCGGCCTTTGAACTCTTCCAACCGACGACGGTGGAAGATGCCCTAGCCTTAATGGCTGAGCACGGTGAGGGAGGCTGGGTGCTTGCGGGCGGACTGGATTCGTACGACTGGTTCAAGGACCGCATAAAGCGGCCTGAGGCGGTGATTGACCTCGGCGGTATCGATGAACTTAAGGGTATCATCGACGGTCAAGATGGATTGGAAATCGGTGCGATGACCACGCTTACTGAAATCGTTCGGCATGAGCGGGTTCGCTCAGAGTACATACTCTTGGCTGATGCTGCCGAGCATGTAGCGACTCCTCAGATCCGCAATCAGGGCACACTAGGTGGGAACATTAGCCAGGATACCCGTTGCTGGTACTATCGTAGCGGCTGGGCTTGTTACCGTGCGGGAGGTAATACCTGCTATGCGGCGGCTCCTCAAGCTATGAACCGTGAGCACGCAATTACTGGAACCAGCCGATGTGTGGCGGTGAACCCATCCGATACTGCTCCTGCGTTGGTCGCACTCGATGCAAAGATGACCGTGCGTGGTCGACGGAGTTCTAATGTCTACGATGCTGAAGACTTCTTTATCGGTCCGGCGACTGATATCACACGAATGACAGTTCTCGAACCAGGTGATTTGCTTACTCAGATTGATATTCCGAGCGAGTGGGCAAATGCGCACTTCTATTATGAGAAGGTTCGTGACCGAGGATCGTGGGATTTCCAACTGGTCAGTGTGGCAGCGGCCTTTAAGACATCCGGGAATACGATTGATGACGCTCGTATCGCTGTGAACGGAGTAGCACCTTTCCCGGTCAGGCTTGATGCTGTTGAGCGACTAGTGAAGGGTGCAGCAGTCGACGAGGCGTTAGCAATTGAGGCTGGTGAAATCGCGATCCAGGGCTCTCGCCCCCTAAAGCATAATGAGTATAAACAGCCAATGATGAGTAATCTCGTGCGCCGTGCGGTCAGGAGTGTAGCATAATGGGCCGATGGTTAGATTTCGAGTCGAACCCTTGGGGCCAGGAAGTACTGCAGGGGGTTTCATTGGAGCTGATGTATTTGGCGATAGGGTTGGCAGTATTATTCGTGGTTGGTCACCTGGTCTGGTATCGCTCTCGGGGGTTCTCTGAACACGAGAAAACAGCTGATATCCAGGGGTCAGTGGCTGGCATTCCGGAACGAATTGTCAGACACACCCTGCCTTCGCGTATCTTCCATTGGACGATGGGAGCATCGATGCTCGTGCTACTCATCACTGCGTTCGTTCCACTGCTCGGACTAGAGTTCGCGTGGGTGACAATCCACTGGATTGCTGGTGCTGTGTTAATTCTCACCATCATCTACCACGTAATCCACTCAATTTTGTGGCAGGACTTCTGGTCGATGATGAGTTTTAATGTCCGAGAAGCTATAGGTCATTTCCGACATCTACTGTCTTCGAAGTCAACTGAGCCAGAAAAGCCAGGAAAATATCCGTTCGATCACCGGATGTATCATCAGGGTATCGTTGTCGTATCACTCGCGGCGATCGTGACCGGTGTCCTTATGACGTTGAGAATAAAAACTCCATTCTGGGAACCGAACGCATATTATCCCCTCGTAGACCAGGCTATCTCGGGGTTGAATGAACTGGGTGAGCCAGCAATAACGGTGCTGCCCGGAGAAGCAACAGGGTTTGTATTTGTCATCCATGGGATCGCAGGTGTTGCGTTAATCGTTATGGTTGCCGCGCATATCTACTTTGCGATCAGGCCAGACAAACGCTACTACCTGTGGGGAATGATTCGGGGTTGGATCGATCGCAAGCAGTACCTGGCGCACTTTGACCCTGATAAATGGTCTGTTGTAGACGGGACTATCCAGGAGAGCCCGCCTGGCGGCGCAATCGCAGACTCGACGGTGAGTGCCCCACGCGTGGACGACTAGGCCGAGCTTCAGCGAAGATCAACGAAATCGTAAGCCACCACACCCACCACCGAGACTTACTGTGCCCTCCCCTCGTGAAGACGTCAAAACACGTATCGATGCCATAGAGGAGAGCTACGAGTTTTTCCTTGCCTATGCCGCCCAGGGGTTAACCAGCGACCAGGGCTCGAAAGCCGGGGGCCAGCTTCGGGGCTTTCTTGAGAAGACAGAATCAGCTCTTGATGGTTTGCGTTCGGCGCTTGACTCGCTTGTAGATCAAGAATCTTTGACACCACGAGACACTTGGTCAGACGCACTTGAGGTGCTCGAGAGAGACGCTTCGGCTACACTCGCGGCGGTTCGGCTCGTCTCAAGCCAGGAAGGGATTAGCTCCCAGCTCATCGATAATCTCAACGCGAATATACACTTTCGAGCGCTGCTGACTGATCTCTTTCTGATGGATGAGTTAATCGGAGCATAATTGGGGGCTGGGCTCTCTGCTCAACTGAGGTAGCTTTCTGCCTAGTCCGATTCCTCTGGGTCGGAATGTGACGCCTCAAGAGAATGGATTCTGAGATGTTCTCACTCCCAGCGCTGGGTAATATTGGAGAATTCGTAGGCGCGATTGCAGTCGTCGTATCGCTGATATATCTAGCGCGTCAAACGATTCTCAACACACGTTCTGTGCAGGCAGCTTCGTTCAATGCAATGGTACAGAACAGTATCCGGCTTCTAGAGCACTCGTTCCGCGACTCCGAGTTTGCGGCTTTCTATGAGCGGGCGGAGCGGGATCCCGAGGCGCTGTCTCCTGACGAGAAAATTCGCTGGGATTCATACATGACATCCGTATTCCGGCATTTCGGTAATCTCATGTACCAGCAGCGGGTCGGCGCACTTGATGACCAAATGTGGGAAGCGTACCGAGAGACGTTAAAGCAGCATCTTCGCGTCCCGTCTTGGGGTATTTGGTACCGTGGGCACTGCAAAATCTTCAGCACGGCACTCACCGAACAAGTTGAGCGATCTCTCAAGGAGATCGAAACAGAGGTGGCGGATCAGGCTTGATGTCGGACTCGTCACACAGATTTGTGAATGTGACATACGCGGCCCCAGTCTCCTTGAATAACTAGTAGCGGCTAACGAGGCCTAAGACCTAGGAAGTCCCCTGTGGAACTTAGGTCTTTCCTTAGGTAGCTTGCCTAGCACGCTCCCCGATTTTCCTCGTTGAGATCTGCCGGATGCCGACAACTCAGGTTCCTTCAGCAACCCGAGAACTGCTCTGGGCTAAGGTCATTGATCACACACGCTGTATCGGGTGCCACGCTTGTACCATCGCATGTAAATCTGAAAACGAAGTTCCTCTCTCGGTGACACGCACATATGTGAAGTATGTGGACACTGGAGTCTTCCCACAGGCGCGTCGCTCATTTCAGGTTACGCGGTGTAACCAGTGCGATGACGCGCCCTGCGTAGAAGCTTGTCCAACAACGGCGATGTTTCGGCGGGCTGACGGTATTGTGGATTTTGATAAGTCGATCTGTGTAGGGTGTAAGGCATGTATCGCAGCTTGTCCATACGACGCGATCTTCATTAATCCTGAAGACCACTCTGCTGAGAAGTGCAACTTCTGCGCTCACCGTCTGGATGTTGGTCTTGAACCAGCTTGCGTGATTGTTTGCCCCACAGAAGCGATTCTTGTAGGCGACATGAATGATCCACTGTCGGCTGTGAGCGGAATTATTAATAGGGAGGCCGTTACAGTCCGGAGGCCCGAGAAGGAGACACATCCGAAGCTTTACTATAAGGGTGCCGACCAAGCCACACTCGACCCTCTGGCTGCGCGCCGACCAGATGGTGGAATGTTTATGTGGAGTGAGCAGGGTAACGTTAAGCACCAGGTGCCTTCTGGCCATTCTGGCACGTCGAACAGTTCGGCTGCGGCCCTACTAAGTTACGATATCCCCCACCGCGCACCGTGGGATTGGCGTGTGAGTCTGTACACGTTCACCAAATCGATATCGTCAGGGGCCTATTTGGTGCCGCTTCTACTTGCCTTGAGTGGGATGATCACATGGACCAACTCAGTTTGGACTCTACTGGGTCCAGCAGTAGCAATGATCTTCCTACTGGTTACTGGTGCACTATTAGTCTGGGACCTTGATCACCCTGAGCGCTTCTGGA
This sequence comes from Gemmatimonadales bacterium UBA7889, assembly GCA_002501085.1. Lineage (GTDB taxonomy): Bacteria > Gemmatimonadota > Gemmatimonadetes > Longimicrobiales > Gaopeijiaceae > UBA1142. The sequence goes on along the minus strand of DLRL01000012.1, from coordinate 13,665 downwards.
TGGTGCTTACGAGGCCGCAGTGGCGAAGTTGGCTTGTGCGGGGAGGCTTTATCATCACGGGTTATGGGGGAATACTTGCACTGCATTTAGGGGCGGTTATAGGAGGGCGTCCTGAGATCCCTCAAAGCCTGTCCTGGGTGGGTGGCCCTCTCGCTGCCATGACTGCGATTTATACTGCTTATCTTTTCGCGCAGGCTAAAGCGCGTGATCTTTGGCAGAGCCCTCTACTTCCTCCCCATCTGCTGGTCCAAGCTCTACTAGCCGGTTCGGCGACCCTTACACTTTTGAATCCGGATGGGCTAGGGGTTGGTGCTGTGTGGATTCTCAAAGCTTCTTTGGCGGTTCATCTCATTCTGGCTCTCGGTGAGGTGAGTATGCCCCATCCAACTGCACACGCAGCCCTAGCTGCCAGGAATATGACGAGAGGGGCATACGCCGCTTTCTATTGGGGTGGGATAGCGCTGACTGCAGGTTCTCTTCTGTTGGTGGGTACTAATGACACTATTGGAGCACTAGCCGGTTTAGCGGGTCTCTTTTTACACGAGCATGCCTACGTTCAGGCTGGCCAATCCGTACCGCTCGCATGAACGACTCGACCCATCTAAGTGAACTCAATCAGAGAGTTTCAGCTGCTAAGGCTGAAGTCGAAGGGCGGGGCGAAACGTTCTATCCTGGCGCGAGTCGGATTCATCTCGCGTCGTACCCTCCGCGGGAACGTTGGAATGATTGGGTGGAGTTGGACTCAAAGTCATGGCCGGAGAGAGTAGAGAAGCGGTACATGCTGGTACCGACTACCTGTTTCAACTGCGAGTCGGCTTGTGGGCTACTCGCATACGTCGATAGGGAAACTCTTCAGGTCAGGAAGTTCGAAGGGAATCCTGAACACCCAGGCTCGAGGGGCAGGAACTGCGCTAAGGGTCCTGCGACACTCAACCAGATTACAGATCCAGACCGGATTCTCTACCCCTTGAAGCGCAGCGGGCGGCGTGGAGAAGGGAAATGGGAGCAAGTTTCATGGGATGAGGCACTCGATGCAATCGCGGGGCGAATCCGAACCGCACTGCAAGAGGACCGGCACGAAGAGGTGGTATACCATGTCGGGCGTCCCGGTGAGGATGGATACACTGAACGCATGCTCGCAGCATGGGGGGTCGACGGTCATAACTCGCATACGAATGTATGCTCAAGTGGCGCACGAGCCGGATATCATTGGTGGATGGGGATGGACAGGCCCAGCCCTGACTTCAGCAATGCGAAGGTCATCGTGCTTGTTAGCAGTCACCTAGAGACGGGTCACTACTTCAATCCTCATGCTCAGAGGATTATCGAGGGCAAGAAGAACGGTGCGAAACTCATAGTCTTTGACACCCGCCTGTCCAACACGGCTACCCACGCTGATCACTGGTTGTCTCCTTATCCAGGCTCGGAGCCAGCGATCTTTCTTGCGATTGCAAGCTGGATGATCCGTGAAGGCAAATACGATCGAGAGTTCGTTCGACGTTGGTGGAACTGGCAGGAGTATATGGAGGTCGTGAATGACGAGCCTGGTGCTTCTTTTGAGAACTTCGAGGAGCACCTTCGCGAGGTATACTCAGAATTCACCTTCGAATATGCAGCGACAGAGTCTGGTATCGATGCTGCGACGCTGCTAGAGGTGGCGAAGGTAGTGTCGACAGCGGGTACTCGTTTTGCGAGTCATAATTGGAGGAGTGCTGGCTCAGGGAATCTGGGCGGGTGGCAGGTCGCTCGCACACTGACCTTGCTCAATGCACTACTAGGAGCATTGGCTACCGAGGGTGGGACATTTCCTAACTCCTGGAACAAGTTCACCCCTAGGCCCCCTCGTCTGCCACACCAACATCCGAAGAAATGGAACGAAGTGACATGGCCCCGTGAGTATCCACTGGCGCTTATGGAGATGTCCTTCCTTATGCCCCATCTAATGAAAGGTCAGGATGCTTACCTCGACGTTTACTTTACTCGTGTCTACAACCCGGTATGGACGAATCCAGACGGGTTCAGTTGGATCGAGATGCTGAGCGATGAGGACCGGATTGGACTACATGTCGCGATGACGCCGACATGGAATGAGACCGCATACTTTGCTGACTACATCCTACCGATGGGACATGCTTCGGAACGCCACGATCTCACTTCTTATGAGCAGTATAATGGTCAATGGATCGCTTTTCGGCAGCCGGTACTGCGTGCGGCTCGGGAGCGTTTGGACGAGGAAATCACTGACACACGTCAGGTAAATCCCGGAGAAGTTTGGGAAGAGAACGAATTCTGGATTGACCTTACGTGGCGAATTGATCCGGACGGGTCACTCGGAATCCGAGAGTTCTTCGAATCCAAGAAGGTGCCCGGTGAAAAAATGACGATCGACGAGTATTACGGTTGGATCTTTGATAATTCGGTGCCGGGTCTTCCGGAGGCTTCAGCAGCAGAGGGCTTGACCCCTCTCGAGTATATGCGCCGATATGGGGCATTCGAGATTTCGAATAAGGTTGGCAGGGTTCATGAGCAGTTGGTTCCTGATAATGAACTAGAGGATGTACGGGTGGATGAAATGGGTCGAGTGTATAGTCGAGCACCGATACCTCCCAGTCCTAAAGCTCCGGGAGGCACCAAGATCGACGAAGATGAGGATGGGCGGCGTAGAGTTGGGGTTAGGGTAGATGGAGAAATTCTTAAAGGATGGCCCACGCCGACTGGAAAACTCGAATTTTGGTCACGTACACTGCATGACTGGGGTTGGCCTGAACTTGCGATACCCAAATACATAAAGAGCCATATTCACCCGGAAAACCTTGAGAGTGATCAGGTTCCTCTGATCACTACTTTCCGCGTGCCTGTCCAAATTCATACCCGGAGCGCGAACTCGAAGTGGCTGGACGAGATTGCTCATACAAACCCGCTTTGGATCCATCCAATAGATGCCGATAGAGTAGGGATCTCAAAGACAGGTGATCTGGTTAGAGTCGAAACTGAACTCGGTTACTTTGTTCTTAAGTCTTGGATTACCGAAGGTATCCGGCCTGGAGTTGCCGCGTGCAGCCATCATATGGGTCGGTGGAAGCCGGAAGGGCATAAAGGGCAGCGACTAGGGATAAGTACGGTAGCGCTGAACCAAGAAGGTTCGGAGTGGTCACTTACACCTCGCAAAGGTGGTGAACCGTTTGCTTCATCAGATCCTGATACCATGCGCATTTGGTGGACAGACCTAGGCGTGCACCAAAATCTTACTCATGCAGTACATCCCGACCCAATTTCTGGAATGCACTGCTGGCATCAAGCTGTGCGGATTTGCCCCGCTAAAGAGGGGGATAGAGCTGGCGATGTCTCAGTAGATACGGGTAAATCTCAAGCAGCCTACGAGAAGTGGCTCACAATGACTCGCTCAGCAGACCGCTATTCTCCCGATGGAACGAGGCGTCCGTACTGGATGCTACGACCTGTGCGCCCTGAACGTGAAGCATACCGTCTTCCTTTAAAAACTGAGTCTGCTGAAGTATGACCGTCACGTGAGGAACCAGGGATTAGACCTACCTCTTGCCCCTAATCTTTCACAGGAGTCAGGTCAGGCTTCCGTTGACCTGATTCGCACCCTAGCAGTTTTCGCAGAGGCGCCGGCTTCAGAGCACATTCACCTATGGAAAACTCTGGGGATCGAAGAGTCACCTAGTGCCTCAGACTACGCCGACATTTTTCTTTTCCAGTTTTATCCCTACGCATCGGTGCACCTGGGCCCGGAAGGTATGTTGGGAGGGGAGGCACAGAACCGTGTGGCCGGATTTTGGAGAGCGTTAGGGAGGAATCCGCCTTCAGATCCGGACCATCTTGCGGCCCTATTAGGTCTGTATGCGACATTGAGTGAGCAGATCGGTCTCGTAGGAACGAGTTCAAGCGAACTTTCTCATTTTTCAGAGGCTGAGGCTCTGATGATTACTCAAGGGAGGGACGCTCTTCTGCAGGAGCACATAGCTCCCTGGGTACCAGCCTACCTGGAGCGCATTATCGAGATCGCCACTGGACCCTATCGTAGCTGGGCGCTTCTTCTCGATAAAGTCTTGCGGGCTGAACTTGTCCGGGTGGGCTGCCCAAAACAATTACCCTTACACCTTCGTGAGTCATCGCCACTTGCTGATCCGCGGACTGATGGAGCGGATGCTTTCATCTCGGGGCTTCTTGCTCCCGTTCGGGCTGGAATCATCCTGGCTAGGGCTGACCTTGCTCGTCTCTCTTCTGAACTCGACCTGGGATTGAGAGCTGGTGAACGTCGGTACGCTCTAGAGCATCTTCTCGGTCAGGACTCCACTGGATTTCTGCAATCACTTGCCGCCGAAGCAGATAGACAGGCAGTAGGCCACGAGGATCGCCGGGAACTACTCGGAATTACCGCTGACTTTTTCTTGGATCGAGCTCTGGCAACCTCGGAATTACTGAGAAAGCTTTCAGAAGGAGGAGCAAGAATCACCGCTGAAATTGTGTCTTGACCAATTTCATTTTCGCTGAGCCTACTCACCAGTTTTCGTTCAGAGATGTCTTAGCCGGACTCGGGGTTGCACTCATGTTAATCCCAGGGTCTATGGCATATGCTGAGCTAGCTGGTCTTCCGAGCCATCATGGCTTATACGCCGCGGCTGCCGCACCAATTATGGCGGCACTGTACGCTTCGTCTCCCCATCTTCAAACCGGTCCTGTTGCGATGACTGCCTTGCTCACGCTTGGCGCGTTACTCCCTCTCGCTGAACCGGGTACGGCTGAATTCGCGAGCCTGGCAGCCTTGCTGGCTGTGATATGTGGGCTTGTGCGCCTGGCGGTAGGACTGCTGAAAGCTGGATGGGTCAGCTATCTGATGTCACGCGCAGTAATGACTGGATTTACCTCTGCAGTTGCCATCCTGATTGTGTGTGCACGGCTTCCTTCAACATTCGGTGTTGATGTGTCGGACGCCGATGTCGGTGTGGTTAGGGGGGCGGTCTTAACCCTATCAGATCCAAGTTCATGGGAATTCCTAGCCTTAACACTTACGGCGACATCCGTAATCATCATTGTCATTGGAAGAGCTATACACACTTTGGTACCAGGTGTCTTGATCGCTGCTCTAGGAGGTTTCCTTTTTTCAATCATCTTTGGATATGAAGGCTCAATAGTTGGTGAGATACCGGTAGGCCTGCCAGCAGTTTCTATTGACTTACCATGGAGCAGTTTGCCGGCGCTCTTTTTACCAGGAGCAGTAATCGCTGTGGTAGGCTTTGCGGATTCTGCGTCGATTGCCCGCGTGTTTGCCAATGAAGATCGTCAGCGCTGGAATCCGAGTCGAGAGTTCCTAAGTCAAGGAATGGCTAACATTGCGGCGGGACTTGTAGGGGGATTACCGGTTGGAGGTTCCTTCGCGCGTAGCAGTGTCAATCGGCTTTCGGGTGCTAGAAGCCGTTGGAGTGGTCTCATCGCAGGTTTTGTGGTTCTGGTTTTTCTACCTTTCGCGTATGTCTTGGCTCCGCTTCCGCAGGCCGTCCTGTCCGGGATTGTGATCGCTGCGATTTGGCCGCTTTTCCGTGTGAAAGAGTTGATGAATCTATGGGCAATGTCGGGACCTCAAGGCATGGTTGGTTGGGGCACTTTCGGGCTTACGCTGATTCTAGCTCCGCGAATTGAACAGGCTGTTGTACTCGGCGTAGTCATGGCGACAGCAGCACATATGTGGAGGGAACTCTCCACAGCCGTCGAAACTCGCATTGAGGGAGAGGAGCTTCATTTCCAGCCGAAGGGAGTGCTCTGGTTTGGATCAGCTCCAGCACTTGAGGACGCACTGTTATCGAGTTTGGCTCAAGAGCCTGGTGTTAAGCGAATCATAGTACACTGTGGTGGTTTGGGAAGGATTGATCTGACTGCGGCGCAGGGTATCGCTAGAATTGCTGAACAAGCACAGGTCGCTGGGCTCAAGATGGAGATAAGGGGGGCCCCAGAGCATGCATATCGGGTGCTACAAGCTGTGGGCCTTGAGTCGATACAGCATCCAATCCCGAATGGGGATTGAAAAAAAGATCACCTTCTTCTCGTATAGGTGAGCACATTGCCGGAGAATTACTCCAGGGGGTTAAGGCGGGCGATTGGCCCGAAGCAAGCGACGGCTATGGTCGTTGGCACCATCATCGGTGCGTCAATTTTTGTTCAACCGTCTGAGATCACCGGGCAAGTGCCAACTGTTGCCGGTATTTATGCTGTTTGGCTGGTATGTGGGGTACTCACCCTTTTTGGGGCTCTAGTATGCGCAGAATTGGCGAGCACATTCCCTGAGGCTGGTGGGGTATATGCGTACCTTCGGGAAGCCTTCTCGCCCGCTGTAGGCTTCCTCTGGGGTTGGGCGATGTTTTGGATTATGCACTCCGGAATCGTTGCGGCGATTGCAGTGGTATGTGCGAGGTATCTCAGCTTCTTCGTGGAGCTTGGCGACTTAGGCCAGCGGGTAGTGGCTGTTGTTACAATCTTGCTACTTAGCCTTATCAACTACGTAGGGGTAAAGCATGGAAGCATCCTCCAGGCTGCGATCACAGCTGGTAAGCTTCTAGCAATCTTGATAATCGTGGTTCTCTGTTTTTTGTTTGGTGGCACGGCACACGAAGTCGCGGTGGAAGCCTCTCGTACTGCCACACCGGGGAGTTACACGGCTCGGGATTTCGGGCTTGCTTTGGCTGCTGGCCTCTTCGCTTTCGGTGGCTGGCATATGGTCACCTATAACGCTGAGGAGACTAAAGAGCCGCGCAGCACGATTCCCAAAGCTCTTGTCTTGGGTACGCTTATTGTTACGGGCTGCTACATCCTCCTGAATGCAGTCTACTTGTATGTACTGCCGATGGAGACGGTCGCTTCATCAGATCGTGTCGCGGCGGATGCAGCGGATGCAGTCTTCGGTAGAGGCGGTGGTGCTGCAATGTCAGCCCTAGTTGTCTTCTCAACGTTTGGAGCACTCTCCGGCATTGTTCTCGCAGGACCTCGGGTCTACTTCGCAATGGCCAGAGATGGTTTGTTATTCAAGTGGTTCGGGGCGGTTCACCAAGAATATGGGACACCCCACAGAGCGATTCTCCTGCAGGCGATCTGGGCTAGTGTACTCGCTTTAACTGGCACATACCGTTCCCTGTTTACCAGGGTGATCTACACGGAGTGGATCTTTTTTGGGATGATGGCTTTGGGTCTTATCCTGTTACGCAAACGCCCAGAAGTAACGCGTGACTACGAAATGTGGGGGTACCCTTGGGTGCCGATCATTTTTGTAGTAGCTGCTTTTGGTATTGTTGGGAACCAATTTCTGACTGACCCACTAGAGAGCCTAAAGGGTCTTGGATTCGTTCTTCTCGGTTGGCCAGTGTACATAGTATGGACCCGCAAAACCCAGGACCTATAACCGATCGACTTTGCTCTCCACTAAAGATTCTTGGAATTTTTAAAGGTTCAACCACCTAGATAGCTGGCATATTCTTGCCTTGCACTTCTAACCGAATGCCCGCTTTAGGAGAGATCGCATCCGGCCTTCATAGCGGCGAAGTACAAGCACGGATGCCGGAGAGTAACGGGCTACCTTCGTCGGTATTTCTCCGAACATGAGTTGCCTTATAAATCGATCACGGGTTGAGCCTAGAACGACTAAGTCGTATTCAACGCTCTCCTTCGCAATACCGCCAGCGATAGATGGAGACTCAATCACTCTCCGATTTACTGGCAAGTCCAACTCGAGACGGTCCAGTGTTTTACCGAGCCGCCTATCTGCGCGTGCAAGCTGTGCTTGGGATGCATTAGGTGGCACGACATAACATGCTGTGACAGACATGCCAAATGCTGGTGCGAGCACATTTAAAATCTCAGCTGCCAGTCGATTATGTGTACCGCCTGTGGTAGGGAAGAGACAGCGTTTCGGACGTTCGTGATTCTCAACCTTCAACATTGCGAGGTCACAGGGGGAGTTCCTGATGACCTGATCCGCAACCTCTCCGAAAATTCGATCACGGGTATCGGTGTAACCTTTCCACCCCATGACCATGAAGTCAGCTCCGTATCGGCTTGCACCCGATAGAATCCCATCTGAGGCTTGATGGGCGATCATCAGATCAGTCTCGATCTCAATGTTTCGATCTCTGGCCTCTTCACGGGCCGCTCTCAAAAGGCCTTCCCGATGATGTGTGAAGCGCAAGCCTTGGTGGATTGGGAGCTGCCGCGGTACCTCAACAACTGAAAATCCTACTAAGGGTTTCTCCCTCTTGTCAGCAATTACTTCCGCATAGTCAAGTAGAATGCCGATGTTGTCTCGATTGTGGAGTGGCACCACCACCGTGTCCTGTATAGCTGCGACAGGTGGTAAGGATGTTTCTAGGACCTGAGGTTTGTCCGTTGCAGTTTGCTTCTCAGAATAGGCATAGTAAAGCACCAGACCTACGAGAACCCAGCCAATGGTCACGTACCAAGCGAGCGGTTGGAAATTGAATTGGTATACCGCGAGAAAAACATTGAGAATGATGCCGAGGATGGGAACAACCGGATAGAGTGGAACCTTGTATTGTCTTGGCAGGTCTGGTGCCTTTCGGCGTAGCACGATGACCGAGAGGTTCACCATAGCAAAAGTCAGCAAGAAAATCAGACTTGCAGCAGAGCCGACTGCTTCAATTGGAAGAGTCAGCGCCATTAAGAGCAGAACTGCACCGCTTAAGAGAATCGCAATATGAGGTGTGCGCCGAACTGGGTGGATGGTCCCCACGGCTTTTGGTAGCAATCGGTCCCGGCCCATCGAGAATGCAACCCGGGACGATGCCAAGATTGTGGCGTTGAGGGCTGACATGGTACTCAGTAGACCTCCGAAGACGATTACTCCAACACCAAACGCGGGCATAAAGCCTTCGGCAGCGCGCACGATAGCTGTTTCGCCGTAGTCTCCAAGGAAGCGCCATGAAGGCTCACCACTCTCTGGAGTCACGGCGGCGAGTGCTACGAAGAGAATCAGCAAGTACATGACTACTGTGATTCCCAGAGAGATGAACGTAGCCCTTGGTATGTTCTTTTCAGGTTCCTTGATCTCTTCGGCGACCGTAGCGATAAGGTCATAGCCCTCGAATGCTATGAAAGTGAGGCCCATTGCGACGATCACCCCGCCCATACCCTCGGGAAAGAATGGATTGAACGAGTTTGTTACCTGTTGTGGTGGTGCATCGATCACAGCTCCAAGACCGTATGCCACGAACACTAAGAGTATGAAGAGCTTGGTAACCGTCAGGATATTCTCTGCCATCCCTGTGACTTCAGCGCCTCGAATGTTGAGGCGGATGAAAAGTCCCCCAATCACAACGGTTACAAAGAGATATGGAGCATGTTCTCCCATGAGAGCAAACGATGCATCGGCGAAGCCGGGTATATACTTGAGGAAGAATTCCCAGAAGTATCCGGCGAATCCCAGAGCGTAGAGTGAACACGCGACCGTATAAGCAAACCATAACATCCAACCAGCAGTGAATCCGACTGCGCCAGGGAATGCTCTGCGCACAAAAGCGTAGCCTCCTCCAGCCTCCGGAATCGCAGAAGCCAGTTCTGCATAAGCAAAGGCCGTGAGAAGTGTTACGACTCCATTCAGTGCGAACGCGAGAATTGAAGCCGGTCCGGACTCGCCTGCGGCGATCCCAGTAAGTACGAAGATCCCAGCTCCAATCATCGCGCCGACACCGATCATTGTGGCGTCGAACAGCCCAAGATTTCGGGCAAACGTCGGTTCACCTACTGGTGAGCTTGCGGCTTTGGAGTTCACGGGGCTGGAGGATGCCGTCTCTTCCCTTGAACTGCAAGACGGCACTGCTTGAAAGAAATTCTAACCTCTGGCCTGAGAAGCGAGCTGAGCTTATAGCTTCGAATTCTCTTGAGCTACCTTGCCTGGAAAGATTGATGATTCTCGACTTCCACAACCACTATTTTCCGCCGGAGTACCTTGATGCCCTGAGTAAGGGGGGCAGCCACTTCAGGGTTACCACTGATCGTGATGGGAATCCAGTTCTGCACTCTCCTGGTGACTACAATGTGATCGTTCCAGGCCACCGGGATCTGAACGTTCGTGAACGTGTCCTTGATGAGGCAGAGATCCAAATGCAGGTAATTACGTTCACGGCCCCAGGAACGAGCATTGAGACTCCAGAGCGGGCTGTCGAACTCTGCCAGGTCGTGAATAATGCTTTCGCCTCTGCATGTCGTGCTCGGACGGACCGATTTACCTCGTTGGGCACCTTACCTATGAACGCACCTGAAGCTGCAGCTGAGGAAGCAGAGCGCGTAGTTGGGGAGTTGGGTCTTCCCGGTGTAATGCTTCTTTCTAACGCAAGCGGTGTCCCGCTCCACGAGAAACATTTTTGGCCAGTTTACGAGCGACTCAATGAAGCGGAAGCAGTGATCTACATACACCCGACTTATCCTGTCGGAGTGGAGGTCATGGAGCGCTTCATGCTTATGCCAATGGTCGGCTTTCTAATGGACACCACACTTGCAGCAGCAGGGCTGATTTATTCCGGTGTCGTAGAGCAATTTCCGAAAATCACTTGGGTGTTAGCCCATCTCGGGGGCGCCGTACCGTATCTAGCCGAACGGTTCGACCGAGGGTTTGAGGCGTATCCTGAATGTCGAGAATACTGCAGCGTACTTCCTAGCGAGCAACTGCGGGGTTTCTATTACGATACCGTGAATTTCGATGACGCCTGCCTGAGGCTTGCTATTGAATTCGCCGGCGTTGATCACCTAGTCGCTGGCTCGGACTATCCTCACATGATCGGGAGTCTCGACAAGATGATATCTAGCGTAACCACTCTTGATTTATCCGAGGGCGAAAAAGAGAAGATTCTTGGTGAGAATGCAGCCCGGATTCTCAGTTTAGGTTGATGATAATTCCGTTGGAATTTTTTCTGGGGATGGTTACCACCTAACGCTGAGGTGCTGGAAGAAATGGCGTTTGTTCAGTGATCGCTGAATAGATCAAGCTTCTTATATTGGAGTGGTCGTCGAGTCCGGACGCTGGGATTACTTGAGTTAAATACACTACGATGAGTTGTTCCACAGGATCCACCCAGTAGGTGGAGTGGTAGGCACCACCCCAACCAAATTCCCCGATGGAGCCAGGGGCCCCAGACGCGGCGACATCTTCCCGAACTGAAAATCCCAGCCCGAATCCCATTCCGGGTGCCCGGTATAAGTCTCCCACATGATTCACTGTCATGAGGTTGACCGAAGCTGTCGATAACAACTGGGTCCCATTAAGTGACCCTCCATTGAGCAGCATTTGCAGGAATCGAGTGTAGTCTCGAGTGGTTGAGAGGAGGCCCGCTCCACCGGAGAAGCTCTGACGAGGACCTTCCACGTATTGACCTTGAGTCTCCATACCAGGGCCTTCGGGTGCTCTCAGCAGTGTCTCTCCACGGCGGAGGTTATAAACGGCTGCCAGACGGTGACTCTTCGAGGGTGGCAGATAGAAATGCGTATCGTGCATTCCCAGTGGATCTGTGATTCGATCCTTAATGAACTCGTCAAGCGGCATACCTGAAACTTCTTCGACAAGTGCACCTAGGATGTCAGTGCTGTAACCGTAAACCCAAGCTTGTCCGGGGTGCGTGGTGAATGGTAGATCAGCTATCCGGTCAATGGTGAGGCGGATCGGTTCTGCACGATGTGCGAAGTACCAGCCAGTGATCTCCGCTGCTGCCCAAGCGCTACCAGCCGCTCCTGTTCCATAGGAGATCCCTGCGGTGTGAGTGAGTAGGTCTCGAATAGTGATTGGTCGATTGGCCTTAACAACATCATATTCTGTTCCTTCACGAGCGACACCGACCGTGGTCTCCGTGAAAGCAGGCAGATAGCTTGCCACTGGGTTGGAAATATGGAGCAAACCCTCCTCTTGGAGCATCATGACGCCTACGCTGACCAGTGCCTTGGTCTGAGACGCAATCCGGAAGATCGCATTAGACTGCATCACTTCGCTTTCTTCACGATCCCTGTAGCCTACGGCCTCATTATAGACGACCTGACCTCGACGTATGATGGTCGTAACAGCCCCTGCTAGGCGTCCTTCGGCCACATATTCCTCGAGCGCTGTCGTCAGGTATCCTAGCCTCTCTGATGACATGCCAACCTCTTCGGGTATTGCCCTCGAAAACTCTTGGGCCGATAGCAGCCCCGTCGCCAGAAAAAGGGATATAGCGATGGTGAGGCATCGAAGTCTGCATGCGTTCATGAAGGATTCCTTAGTCTGAGGGTACTCAGGGGATGTAATTGGCGGACCAAGAGGGTATTGCGCTACTGTCAGGTATAGAGCGGCTAGTCTTGAGCTCTGCCAGAGCACCATTCAATTTGCTGAGTACTACTTGATAAGCTCCGAAAAGCCAGGTCAATAATGAGTGATCCCAATAATTCAGATTTCTTCGGTCGACGCGAACTCCTCAAGCTTGGCGCGGCTGGCCTTGGACTTGGTGCGGCGTCAGGACTTTCTCCTACACCGGCTGCGGCGGATCTTGACCACCAACAGCAACGCCCTGATTTAGGCCCGGCTCCCGTCAAGCCATTTGCTGCAGATCCTATCGATATTGTGCGTGTTGGCTTTGTAGGTGTGGGAGGAATGGGGGGAGCCCATGTCAGGAACTTTCTCGGGCTTGAAGGCATTGAGATTGTAGCTCTCTGTGATATCGACTCAGCACGCAATGAGGAAGTCTCGAGTTGGGTGACCGACGATGGTCGAGCACCGCCGGCGATGTACGGCCGTCACGAGACAGACTTTGTTCGCATGTGCGAGACTGAAGACCTGGATCTTGTGTTCACTGCCACACCGTGGGAATGGCATGTGCCAGTGTGCGTATCTGCGATGGAGAACGGAAAGCATGCTGCCACCGAGGTCCCTGCCACATACACGACGGATGACTGTTGGAGACTTGTCGAGTATGCTGAAAAATACCGCAAGCACTGCGTTATGATGGAAAATTGTAACTATGACCGTCCTGAGATGATGGTTTTCCATATGGCCCGCTTGGGCTTGTTCGGGGATATACTTCATGCCGAGTGCGGGTATCTACACGATCTTAGAGAGATCAAGTTCTCTGAGGTCGGAGAGGGCCTCTGGCGGCGTGCGCACTCCATGGTACGAGATGGTAACCTCTACCCAACTCACGGCCTGGGTCCAGTGGCCAATGTGATGGATATCAATCGTGGAGATCAGTTTGAATATCTTGTGTCAATGAGCTCGCCATCACAGGGATTACAAGAATGGGCGATGGCTAACTACCCCGAGAATCACCTGAAGCGTAGAGAGCGTTATGTCCTTGGTGATGTGAACACGACGATGATCAAAACAGTCCGGGGTCGAACGATTTATCTCAGTCATGACACAAACCTTCCCCGGCCGTATTCGCGGATTCATATGGTCCAGGGGACTAAGGGGCTATTTCAGGGCTATCCTCACCGGGTGCATATCGAAGGCATGAGCCCCGGACACGAGTGGCAGGATTGGATGGATTTGCGAGACAAGTATGATCATCCACTGTGGAAAGATCTGGAGGAGCAGTCAGAGGGGGCCGGGCATGGAGGTATGGATTTCATAGAGGATTACCGGTTGGTGAAATGCCTACGGGAGGGAAAGCCTACGGATATGAA
>DLRL01000035.1 GCA_002501085.1 Gemmatimonadales bacterium UBA7889 | reverse complement strand
GGAGGGGGTGGGATTCGAACCCACGAGGGCTTGCGCCCGCCGGTTTTCAAGACCGGTGCATTAGACCGCTCTGCCACCCCTCCTCAGAAAAAGATGGAACTGACCGCTAGCTACTTCAACTGACGGTCATCCCATCATTAAGGATAGAAAGCCCGATAGCTTGAAATGACGATCGATTTTCTAGTGACGGAAGAGTCTACGTCCAGTAAAGACCATCGCGAGTCCGTGTTCGTCAGCCGCGTTAATAACTTCCTCATCCCGGATCGAGCCACCCGGTTGAATAACCGCCTTAACGCCAGCTTCCGCAGCCGCATCGACACCATCCCGAAACGGAAAAAACGCATCAGATGCAAGGACGGAACCAGTTACATCAAACCCGGCTTCATCCGCTTTGCGTACAGCGATCTTAGAAGAGTCAACTCGACTCATTTGACCCGCTCCGATCCCCAGCACTCCGCCATCACGGGCAATCAAGATCGCGTTTGATTTCACCGAGAAAATCGCCGCCCAAGCGAATCTCAAATCATCCATCTCAACTTCGGTGGGGTGACGTTGAGTTACGACTTTCCATGATGTATCAATTAACCCATAAGACGGTGGCTCAGAAGGTGTTTGTGCGAGCAAGCCCCCATACACTGATCTCACCGAGCGAGATTCAGGGATAAGACCATGGGACGCGATGAAGTCGGCTGCCCCTTCCCCCTCGGATGTACCAGGAAAGGTGAGCAATCGAATATTCTTCTTCTCGCTCAGAACCGTCATGGCCTCATCCGCAAAACTTGGAGCTACCAGACATTCAATAAAGAGAGCAGACATCAGTCTTGCTGTTTCCGCATCAACCTCTTGATTCACAGCAATTGCCGATCCGAACGCGCTCATCGGATCAGAGGCCAGTGCTTTTTCGTAAGCATCTGAAAGTGTATCGCTGACCCCGAGGCCGCATGGCGTTGTGTGCTTGATGATGCAAACCGCAGCTCCTTTGGTGTTCGCGAATGGGGACAGTGCGAGTAGAGCTCCATCTAAGTCCAGCAGGTTATTATATGAAAGTTCCTTACCGTGAAGTTGCCTGAGTGCAGAAAGTCCCACTGGGTCTTCATGACCGTAAAAGGCTGCCTGCTGGTCCGGGTTTTCTCCATACCTGAGTGTCTGGATTTGCTGCAGGGACACATCCAGCTTATCCGGTAGTGATTGAGATTCCACACTACCAGTGAGGTATCCTGCTACAGATTCATCATAGGCACTGATGTGGCTGAAAACTTTCGCGGCAAGGTGGCGTCTCAACTCCGAGTCTTCACCTCCGTCGATCGCTGCGATGGCCTTGTCGTAATCGTTTGGGTCGACAATGACCCAAACTTGTGTATGTGATTTGGCGGCGGCCCTGATCATGGTAGGACCACCTATGTCGACCTTATCCATCGCCTGAGACAGTGTCACATCACCAGCTGCTATGGTCTCCCGGAACGGATAAAGGTTCACAGCAACCAAATCGATCGGCCCATAACCGTGTTCCGTGAGGGCCTTCATATCTTCTTCATTATCCCTTCGAGCAAGAATCCCAGCATGTATCGCTGGATGAAGAGTTTTCACACGTCCGCCCATCATCTCTGGATGTTTTGTGACCTCAGATACGCTGGTCACTTCAATGCCACCCTCACGGAGTGTGCGGGCTGTCCCGCCCGTGGATAGAATCTCCCAACCGCGATCATTAAGTGCAGTAGCGAGTTCCAGGATTCCGGTCTTATCCGATACGCTGAGAAGCGCCCGCTTCATCCTTACTCCTATTCTGTGTGTTCTAGGTCGGTAGTTGTAGTACTCGATAGTTCAGGTAACTCGAGAGGGCCGGGATCTCGGCCCTCGATAAGGGCAGAGCACACGTGCTGTGCAGCAAGAGGGTATAAACGGTGTTCGATCTTCAAAACGTGGGCAGCCACAACTTCAGCAGAGTCGTTAGGCTCTACTGGTACCCTCCACTGTCCTATGATTGTACCCCGGTCATATTCTTCATCGACATAGTGAACGGTAGCGCCAGTCATTGACTCACCGGCATCGACTACCGCTTGATGCACCCTCATCCCATACATGCCCTTACCACCAAACGAGGGCAGCAGTGCTGGATGAATATTGAGGATCCTCCGCCTATATCGGTGAACAACTTCACTCGGAATGAGCCGAAGATAGCCAGCAAGAAAGATGACCTCGATCCTGTGAGCTTCTAACACTGAAAGCATGTCTTGTGCGACATCTGAGGAGGCTCGCGCCTGGACAGGAATAACGGCTGTACTGATCCCTGCCACATCGGCTCGCTCAAGAACTCCAGCATTCTCGCGGTCCGTGACGACAAGTGACAATCTCCAAGGACACAACTTGTCTTGGTAATCCAGCAGCGCTTGAACATTCGTCCCACCACCCGAAGCAAATGCAGCAGCTACCAAGGGAGAGCCTGCCTCTACTCCTTTTTTCAAAGGTGTCCCCCACCATAATGTTGGTTTAAGAACGGATTGGTTCGACGCTCCTGCCCCACAGTGGTCGGTGGTCCATGCCCTGTGAAGAGTTCTGTCTCATCAGGGAGCGTCAGTACCTGCTCTCGGATAGAATCCATGAGTGTACCCATATCGCCACCGGGGAGATCGGTCCGACCGATCGATCCTGAAAACACCACATCCCCTACTAAAGCAAAGCTCTCATCCGGGGCAACAAAGATCACGTGACCCGGTGAATGGCCTGGCGTGAAGCGCACATCGAGCGCACACGAATCGAATTCGTATCGCTGTCCGGCTACAAGTTCATTTGTAGGGGGCGGTTGGGGACTCGCCGTCATGCCAAACATCTGAGCCTGAAAGGGAGCCACCTCATAGAGCTTCTGATCATCTGCGTGCAACCAAATTGGCACATCAGGTGATATCGCACGTATTTCTGAAACGCCCTCTATATGGTCGAGGTGAGCGTGCGTTAGAAGAATGGCGTGGAGATCAAGCCCTTCGTCTTGTATCTGAAGAGCCACCTCGGCAGCAGCGGCTCCCGGATCAATTACGACTGCTGCAGATGAATCTCCGCAAATAACTAGGTAGGTATTCTCGCCGAACCCCCCACCAGTGAAGGCTCGGATCTTCACGGTCTCAGGCGCGACCGCAGCGAACAGACGTCAAGCTGTGAACGAACTCCCACACCCGCATCCGCCCGATGCGTTCGGGTTACTGAATGTGAAACCCTGGCCCATAACGCTCGTCACATAATCGATCTCGACGCCATCAAGATACTGTGCACTGAATGGATCAATGAAAATTTTCACACCTCGGATATCTAGGATCTCATCATCGGATTCTGGTTCGTCCTCAATGTTGAGGCCGTACTGGAATCCGGAGCACCCACCTGGTAAAACTGCAACTCTCAATCCCGCTTCACTCTCAACACCATGCTCTTGAATGAAGTCTTGAACTTTTTCTGTTGCCGTCGCCGTCAAGGTCATCATGCCGCCGGCTACCTCCTGAGGTGATGTACCTGTTTGAGCCGGTCAAAGTACCGGCTCAAAAACAATACCCTCCTGGCCATTGGACGTTTCCGGCCTAAGACACAGGGGGATGTCCAAAACTACCCGTGCTGAAAAATCAGGTCAACGTCAGATACCTTGTAAGCCCAGCTTCTCCGCTAACCGACAATCAGCCTAGTAGGTATCACAATACCAATACGCGCTCAGACCCAGCTTACTCCTAAGAATCGAATCCTTCATTACTGGCCTCCCTGACCCGCCTGACTAAATTGTTCTCCTGCCCTGGGAGCACTGTGCGCAAATCAATAAAGACTCGCTTATCCACGATCCGTGCAATTACTGGAGGGTCACCGTTACGTAAGTGCGTCGCTAAAGCTTCTGCACCATGTGGACCATCTAGCGCAAGTGCGAAACCTGGGAGCTTCACACCAGGATATGTCCCACCCCCTACTCTACCCTCTGACTCCACGATACTGCTCCCGATACCTAGTCCTGTTAGTTCAGCGTCGAGTTCTTCGCATCGTTTACCGAGACTTTCCGCGGTATTGCCCAGCATTCTCAGAGTTGGAATTGACTCAAGGGCTTGTCCAGGATCTCGATAGAGTTGAAGCGTTGCCTCAAGACCGGCAAGCGTAACCTTATCCACACGTAACGCACGACAAAGAGGGTTTTGACGCAGTGAATTGATCAACTCTGAGTTACCTAGAATGATCCCAGCCTGGGGTCCACCCAGTAGTTTGTCTCCCGAAACAGCAACAAGATCTGCACCCATATTGAGTGAATCTGAAGCTAGAGGTTCAGCTGGGAGAGCTAGTGCATCTGCAGTAATAAATAACCCAGAACCAAGGTCGTGCAGTAATGGGATCCCTTCCTCGTTCGCTAGATCAGCAAGCGAAGCGAGTGTTGTGTCTTCCGTGAATCCAGTGATCCTGAAATTGGACCGGTGAACCTTCAAGATCGCTGCAACCTCACCCTTCTTGATCGAGTCCTCATAATCCGATAGACGCGTCCGGTTGGTGCTACCCACCTCAACCAAAAACGCACCTGCACGCTCTAATATCTCAGGAATTCTAAAACCCCCGCCAATCTCAACGAGTTCACCTCGCGAAACGGCAACTCCCTTTCCTTTCGCCGTGGTGTTAAGCACTAGAACCAGCGCCGCAGCATTGTTGTTAACTACGATGGCGTCTTCCGCACCCGTCAATTCCCGAAGAAGCTTCACGCAATGGTCGTACCGAGAGCCCCGTTTTCCCAATTCGACATCATATTCGAGATTCGAATAACCTCGAGCAGCAGCAGCCATCGCGTCAGCAGCAACCTCTGCCAACGGGGCTCGTCCAAGGTTTGTATGGAGCACTACTCCCGTGGCGTTAATCACTCCGCGCAACGAAGGCATCGTTTCCTTTCCTAAACGAATCAATACCGTTCGAGCATAGTAAGTGAGTCCATCGGGATCGATATCCTTGTCTCCTAC
Organism: Gemmatimonadales bacterium UBA7889; assembly: GCA_002501085.1. Lineage (GTDB taxonomy): Bacteria > Gemmatimonadota > Gemmatimonadetes > Longimicrobiales > Gaopeijiaceae > UBA1142. The sequence goes on along the minus strand of DLRL01000035.1, from coordinate 58,781 downwards.
GAGCAAGCTGTTCCTGATCTCCTCAATCACTATTCGTGTCACCCTCACCACAAACTGCCGAGGAAATCCCTTCAGAATTGGTTCAAACTCGGGTGAAGCAAGAAGAGCATCAACCGAGGGGATTTCACGTCTTGGGTCACTCATCGGGTACCAACCTCTGCCGCAACTGTATCCACTATTCCCGTATCCGGTACCAGAATGGAATCCACTACGTCCGCAGTATCAGCAATGCCAGCAGGCGCTACAAAGAAGGAGGTTTCCCCACCTCCTAGGGGTACCCCGTAGAGATTTTCCAGGTTGTTTATGACCACATTATACGTGATGTCTGGTAAGACAGGATTGCCCAACAATAGGATTATACGCCTCGCAGGAAGCTGCTCTCCATCCGGGCCGCTTGCCTGTCTCCCGCCGGCACTGTTCGGACTCACTTCTCGAGAAGGAGGTGAGACAGAACGACCGTCCAAATTAGGCGGCCCTCTCCTGCGAACTGGTTCAATGGCCTCCAAAATTTCCGGATCATCCTGAGATACCCCAATATCACTGGCAATACTATCAGCTATCGTACTATCTGATTCTGCAGCAATTGCAGCAGCCATAGCGGCTGCCTGTGAAACAGCATCCATGGAGTCTAGAACCACCAGCGAATCCATGACCATAGCGACGTACGCGAGGTAGTCGTGTTCATGAAGGATGCTATCCACGACAAGGTCAGTACTATCTTCACTCGTCACGGCCAGGTCGATACTCTCAAGTATTAGTGCAGGATCCAGATAGTCGTCGAACTCTAATAGAAGAGTGACCGAGTCCAGCGCCGAAGCACTAACGAGAGCCGCTGGTGTGGTATCTGGTTGAAGAACAGGAAAGTTAAGGAAAACGGTATCCCCATTCTCTATCAAAAGACGCCTACTACCCTGTATCTCCATCATATCGAGTACGGCATCTGCGTTGCGATCCTCAAACGCCACAATTTCGTAGCTGGCGCCAGGGATATATCTGAACGCATAGACACCTTGGTTGTCCGTTACAGCAACATGGACAACAGAATCCTCATCTAATGGAGTTGCCCAGACTTGGTAGTCATTCACTCCCGATCCGGTAATGCGATCCCAAGCAATTCCAGCAAGCGTGGTCGGAACTGTCTCTCCCCCCGTTGAGAATACTAGCTCGAAGGGATCTCTCATCTGATTACCGAATAGATCGCGTACAACAGGCAGGAGCGTCACACGATAGACCAGATCAGGTCGGAAGCCACCCACCAATTCTATGGTCAAGCTTCTCGAACCGTGTCCGACTACCACTTCACCAGTCCTTGGAGAGATGATGACTGCATTATCGAGCGTCCCACTGCTGGAACGCTCACTGATTCGCTCATCAAACTCAAACCGAATCGATCCATCCAGTGTCCCTAGTAACTCAAACGTGTCCGGAATAGTTCGAACAACGATGGGAGGCCTAAGATCTTCAGGGCCACCGGGAGGCGCACCTTGTTGTGCGCAGGAGCTAGCCAGAGTAATCCCGAGCGCCGCTGACACTGCACCGGCAGATTGAATGAGCAGATGACGGGAAATTGTCTTCGGAGTACTCAGGATTTTCCAACCTCAAGTGCGTCTAGTTTCTCCTCGAGTTTAGCGGCACGTTCTTTGAAACTTGAAAGCTTGTGTTTTTCCTTGGAGACCACTTCCTCTGGTGCCTTGGAAACAAAGTTCTGATTCTCAAGCTTCTTAGCAGTAATCACTATTTGAGCCCTAAGCTTCTCAATCTCCTCTCGGAGGCGTGTCTGCTCGTGATCAAGGTCAATAATTCCTTCAAGGGGAATAAAGAGTTCGCCACCTCGGGTTAGCACGGCATTAGCACCTGCTCCGGCTCCTGGCTCCGGCACCACTCGGTCAATTCTAGCTAACCTCTCTAGGGCTGATAACTGCGACATTACCGTATTTGTTAGGTCTATCCCACCCCCCCAGATATGGATACCAATCCGCTTCCCTTCCGGAATAGAATATTCTTTTCTGAGCCGGCGGACTTCGATAATGAGTTCGCGAAGCATTTCCATTTCATCTTCAGCCATCGGATCTTCAAAGGAAGATTTGGAATCTGGCCACGGGGCTATGATGAGATCCTCAGGGCGGCTGGAACCCTCTGGCCAGGGCAGGAGTGACCATAGCTCAGCTGTTACGAAGGGAACAATTGGATGAAGAAGTCGAAGCGCTTCATCTAGCACCGCCACAAGTGTAGAGCGAGCCGCTTCCCGCGACTTGGCATCAGTGTCCAGAGTAAGCCGGTCCTTAACCAATTCCAGGTACCAATCGCAAAGTTCACCCCAGAAGAAGTGGTAGAGTCCGTCCGCTACCTCGTGAAGACGGTACCGCTCGAGGTTTCGCGTAGCCGTCCGTGTGGCATGACCTAATCGTGCCAGAATCCATCGGTCTTCAAGCGCAAGATCAGACATAACCTCATTTAACGGGCGCACAGGCGCGTCACCTAGACTCAAAAGGGCAAAGCGCCCTGCATTCCATATTTTATTGGAAAAATTTCGTCCATTAGAGAATGTTGCTTCAACATCCTCGTGGTCGAGATTGATGTCAGTCCCCACCGCTGCCTGGCTGATGATTGTGAATCTCATCGCGTCTGCACCGTAGGCGTTTACTACCTCAAGCGGATCAATCCCGTTACCCAATGACTTGGACATCTTGCGACCCTGCATGTCTCGAACGGTCCCGTGAAGATACACTTCCCTGAATGGTGGCTCTCCAAAAAACTCGTACCCCATCATAATCATTCGGGCCACCCAGAAGAAAAGAATCTCCGGCGCCGTGACCATCGTGTTACCAGGGTAGAAAGCCTCTAGATCTGGAGTCTTTTCTGGCCACCCAAATACCGAGAATGGCCATAATTGTGAGCTAAACCACGTGTCAAGCACGTCGGGGTCCTGCTCAAGCTCAGTTGAACCACAGGCCGAACATTCGGTTGGATCCTCACGGGCCACGATCTGCTCCCCACACGCACAGTACCAGACTGGAATCCTATGTCCCCACCAAAGTTGTCGAGAAATACACCAGTCCCGGATATTCTCCATCCAGTGCTCATAGACCCCCTTCCAGTGACCCGGGGTAAAGGTGACTATCCCTTCACGTGATGCCTGGAGCGCAGGCTCAGCCAAAGGCTTCATCTTCACAAACCACTGAAGAGACAGGCGGGGTTCGACAATGGTGTCGCACCTGTAGCAGTGTGGAACAGCATGCGTATGCTCTTCCTCTCCAGCCAGAAGTCCGAGTTCTAACAAACCATCTAACACAGCACCACGCGCATCGAAGCGATCCATGCCTTGGAACTCGCTTGGCACGCTCTCGTTCATTTTTGCGTCATCAGTCATCACGTCGAGGATATCCAGACCCGTACGGCTTGCTATCTCAAAATCATTCGGGTCGTGTGCCGGAGTGACTTTTACAAGACCGGATCCAAATTCCGGATCCACATGTTCATCAGCTACAACAGGTATCCTACGACCAGCGAAAGGAAGCTCGATACTGGAGCCGATTAATGAGACATACCGATCATCCTCTGGATGGACAGCCACCCCAGTATCCCCAAGCATCGTTTCTGGCCGTGTAGTCGAAACCGTCAAATACCAGCGACCGTCATCCAAACGTCCAACAGTATCAGCCCCTGCATCTATAGAAGCTTGAGCGGCCTCGGTTGCGGAATCATCCAGCGGATAACGGATATGCCATAGCTTGCCTTCGCTATCATGTCCCTCTGCTTCCTCGTTCGAGAGCGCAGTATGGCACCTGGGGCACCAATTAATGATGTACTCACCCCGATAGATAAGATCCCGTTCATAGAGATGAACGAATACTTCACGCACAGCACGACTCAGGTTTTCATCGAGCGTAAACCGAGTTCGCTCCCAGTCACAGGATGCACCGAGAGATCTTAGTTGATTGATGATCTGGCTACCGGTCTTATCCACAAAATCCCAGATAGCTTCAACAAAACCCTCTCTACCTAAGTCCTCTTTGGTTGAACCGGCGGTGGCCAACCGGCGCTCAACCACATTCTGGGTCGCGATCCCTGCGTGATCAGTTCCGGGCACCCAAAGAGATGCCCGACCCTGCATTCTTCTCCACCGAATTAGCACGTCCTGGATCGTGCTGTTGAGGCCATGCCCCATATGTAGCGCAGCCGTAACGTTGGGTGGCGGAATCACGATCACATAAGGAGACAGCCCTTCCTTTAGGACGTATTCCGCTGGAACATGGAAATGGCCTCCTTCCTGCCACTTCTGATATTGGGCAGGCTCGATAGCGCTGGGGTTTAGACGTGGTGCTAGCTCTTGGGACACTGCAGCTCCGGTGCCGGTGCAATTAAAGCTCGTAAGATGGGGACCCTACCTTACATACGGTACCATCTGATCGTTCTGATATACGAAACTCGGCTAACGAGGAATGCGTGATGTGTCAGGCTGTACTGCAGTTCGTTCCCTGTCTCGACGCCGACGAATCGCTTCCGCCCTATCTCTCCAGGACTCATTCACCTCTGCTCTCAATCCCTGCCGATAAATCTCATCCCACTGCCAGAGTCGATCATTTACCTCTTCTCGCTTGCCAACTACAGTCCCAAAACCAAACGGTAGAGGAAGTGTGATATCTCCCAGATGGATCTTACCAGGGGATACTCCCCAACGTTTTCCGTCGTCATCGGTGAAGGTCCAATCCATAGCTGCTGCTTCAGCTGCAAGTGAAGTCGCGGCGGAATCATTCCATCGAGCAAGAGCACTCGCAATCAGCAATTGTTCTCTCTGTTGTAACGTTATATCCAAAGCACCAGAACTTAGTGCCTCCCAAAGTATCGGGTTGCTTAGGTTAGGTCGCAGAAGTTCTGCTCCAGATGGGGGTGGTGGAATCAACTCTGGATCCGGAGTTCCTTCTATAGGAACCGGGGTCATAGAAGGTTCTGGGTCATCAAGGTCCTCAATCTCTTCTGGGTCATCCGGACGGTCTGAAGCAATCGGGTCAGCCACTTCAACTAGGCGTAGTACTTGGATCCCCTCAATGCGACCCAACACATTAGGAAAATTAAAAGAAATCGCGTCAATGTTGACGGTATTTCCAAAAAAGGGATAAATGGCTACTGCCAACAAATGGATCGCTACGGAAGCTGCAAAGCAAACCCACCATACCCGGTTTGAGCTGAATCCGGACCTGGTGCGGCTGGGATGTTCCACTCTGTCGGAATCTCCCCTATGCATTCGCTGATCCATGAATAATACTAGTCCTGGATGTCGACCCAGTTCCAGATCATTCCTTGGAACCCATGACCACCTATCATAACAAGCGTCCTAGTCTTCGGGCTGCTTCCGCCAAACGAGCCTCAGTCCTGGTCAATGCTATACGGAAAAACCCCTCTCCTCCTCTGCCAAGGGCACTCCCCGGAAGAACGACGACTCCCTCAGTTTCAAGAGCACGTGCTGCGAAATCCTCCGACGACTCCCGTGTGGGAACAGGGACCCATAGATACATGGTGGCACGTGGAGGCGATATGTCGAACCCCACGTTCTGAAGCTCCCGCACTGCTATGTCACGTCGTTTCTGAAATGTTGCAACGTTTCCAGGAACCCACTCTTTCCAGCAAGAAAGCGCCGCCGCCCCAGCTGCTTGAACTGCTAAGAACTGTCCGGTATCAAGAAATGATTTGACCTTCGAGAGGATCGAGATGAGATCAGGATTCCCAACTGCCCAACCAAGGCGCCATCCGGTCATGTTATAAGTCTTTGAGAATGAGTGATATTCAATCGCTACGTCCCTTGCCCCGTTAAACTCAAGTACACTCCGAGGACGATACCCGTCGAAAGCTATCTCTGAATAAGCATGGTCATGAGCAAGAACCACCCCGTGGTGCTTACAGTATGCAATCACCTGCTCAAAATAGTTGTCAGGTGCAACCGCAGTCGTTGGGTTATTGGGGTAGTTGAGGTATAGGATTCGGACTCGGTTAGCGATCTCACCCGATATATCCGTTAATGGAATCAAGAAATTGTTCTCAGGACGAAGGGGTATCAGTAGAGGCTCACCTCCAGCAAGCGTCACACTACCGACGTAGGCCTGATAGCCTGGGTCAGGAATGACTGCGGCGTCCCCATCGTTAAGCAATGCGAAAGGAAGATGAGCGATCCCTTCTTTTGACCCGATGAGCGGGAGAACTTCCTTCCAAGGGTCCACTGTCACTCCGAACCGGTCCTTCATCCACACTGCTATGGCCTCACGGAGAGACGAGAGACCAGCCTGAAATGGGTAACGAGAGTAAGCTGTTTCACTCACAGCCTGACACATCCTATCGACCACCGCCGATGGTGGATCAAGATCGGCGTCACCTGCACCAAGATTGATGACATCAATGCCCCTACTTTCAAGATTCCGCTGGACTCTCACCATATCGGCGAGAGGAAAGTCAGGGAGAGCGGAGAAACGTCGATTGGTATGCACTTAGTTTTCCGCAACCACCGTGTTTGACACCGTACCAACACCACCCACTTCCACTTCTACAGTATCCCCGACCGAAAGTGGACCCACTCCCTCTGGAGTCCCAGTCGCGATGAGATCTCCGACCTCTAGCGTCATTATTCCCGAGATATATTCGATAAGGGTGGGAATTGAGAAGACAAGGTCTTGCACATGTCCCTGTTGGCGCACCTCACCGTTTACTCGAGTGATAACTGAGAGTTCATTCAGGTCGACTTCGCTTACATGTACCATCTCTCCTACTGGGCAGAATGTGTCGAAACCCTTTGCGCGACCCCATTGATCATCCATTCCCTGTAGGTCTCTCGCGGTCACATCGTTGAGAGGAGCTATGCCCTGTACCACATCTAAAGCATCCTCGGCTCTAACATTCTTAGCAGCCTTCCCTATAACAACTGCGATCTCACCCTCAAAATCGACCCGGCCAACACCATCTGGGATGACGATTGGCTCACCGGTCCGGATAAGGGAAGATGGGGGCTTGAAGAAGATCAGAGGCTCGTCAGGAACAACACCTCCGAGTTCAGCAGCATGTTTCGCATAGTTGCGACCTACACACACAAGCTTAGTAGGAGTTGTTTCAGTCATTTTAATTTCACTCATCCTGATCTAGAGATTCGAATAAACTGCTGAAAGCTATATACGAAAAACGCTTAGGGCATCCGTCCTCACTAGCGTAGCCATCAAACTTCTATGTGTGCTCACACCTGGCTGTAAAATGCCTTCAGCCTTCGTTGTATGTCAGACCAGGCACCCTTAACCAAAGTCGGTCCAGGCAACGAATTACGTAGGTAATGACCGTATTGCTTGGTCACAAGTCTGTCGTCCAAGAGGACCACCGCACCTCGATCAGATTTCGAACGAATCAACCTGCCAAAGCCCTGTTTCAAGCGAAGTGCTGCATGCGGCAACATATATTCTTGGAATCCGTCTTGTCCCGCTCCCTCGATCGCCTCCATACGGGCTGCCGTGACCGGTTCGGTCGGAACTTTAAAAGGCAGCTTTTGAATTATGAGCCCACGCAGCGGGTCACCCGGAACATCTACTCCTTCCCAAAATGAAGCGGTACCAAGCAGTATGCCGCGGCCGTGCTCTACAAAACGTTGGAGAAGACGATGCCTGTCGTTTTCCCCTTGGATAAAAAGCGGCCACCTAGAGTCTGTTCCGCTAAGTCTGAGTAGTTCTCCTACCTGTGTAAGTGCTGCGTATGAAGTGAAAAGCACAAATAGGCCACCATCGCTCAGTGTAGCCACCTGTTCTGTAACTTCTGCGATAGCTTTGTAGAACTCACCGGATCCTTCCTCTGCCGCCGGAAGGTCAGTCGGAACTGCAAGTATTGTTTGATCTTGGAAGTTAAATGGTGACAATATGATACGATCATTTATATCATAATCTAAATCATATCTATCAAGCTGTTCCTTATGCAGGCCCATCCGCTTCCTTAGAAAACTGAAATTCTTCCTTGTAGCAAGCGTCGCTGATGTCAAAATCGTCGTTTCCACACGTGAAAATAGCGACTCTACAAGAAGATCACCCAGATCGATCGGGGCTGCTGCCATGACTAGGTTTGATCTCTTGCCTCGTCCCCGAAGCTCCAGCCATCGAACATAGCGACTTGCTTTTTCTCCTGGAGTGAGTACGAGGCCCAATCCATGTCGTGCTGCCGCAAGCCGTCGTGTAATAGCTCGAAGATCAAGAAGCCTCCCCTCAAGGCCATCTGAGATATTCTCATCGATTTCGATACGAGCCCCTAGCTCACTAAGCTCACGCTCTAGGGTAGTGAGAGCATTAAGTGAAGCGCTCAGCTGCTCGCCCACCTCGCCTCTCTCTACAAGCTCACCCTCCCCTGAAGAACCAATGCGTACCGTGTTTTTATCCGAAGGAAGAAATTCTTCTACGGTATCTATGAATCGCTCGACCTCTAATCTGGCCTGGGCAAGTGCTGGCCTAACACGTGTCTCGATTCGCTCTTGTAACTCTCTCCCTTGCTCTGAATCCGTTGTGATCTGATCGTAGACCGCTGATAGAACTCCTCTGCCACTTTTTTCTAAGCGAGAGAGCACTCTATAAAGTCCTCGCCTAGTCACCTCAACACCGAGATGCGATGTCGCCGCATCCTCTATGTTATGCGCTTCATCTAGAATAATGCGGTTGTATGATGGCAGTACCGCGGAAGCCGTCCAGTTCAATGTTGCTTGTCTGACGGCGAGGTCCGTAAAAAGCATGTGATGGTTCACTATTAGCAGATCAGCTGAAGCTGCCTGTCTCCGTGACCGCTGATAGTGACACTCCTGAAAATGAGGGCAGCGACTTCTCAGGCAGATATCAGGATCACTTCGAACCTCCACCCATGTCTCTGGTTTTGGAGCAAATGGGAGGTCTGAAAGCGAACCATCTGTGGTTGTCTTCAACCAAGAGAGAAGAGCTGCCATCTCGTCAGACCGGTCGTCGTCGAAAAGAGAGCGTTGCGCATCCGAAGCAAGAAGCGCCCTTCGAATAGAGACATAGTTACCGCGGCCCTTTACTAAGGCCCATTCGACGTCACTACCAAGTGCCCGCACCAATGGAAGGTCTTTGGTGGTAAGTTGCTCCTGGAGGTTAATGGTGTTCGTTGAGATGATCGTGCGTTCTTTGTTATTTTCAGACCAATAAGCTGCTGGAAGTAGATAAGCCAACGATTTTCCTGTACCCGTTCCCGCCTCGATGATCGCCACACCGCCCTGGTTAAATTGATGCGTAACGACCTCAAGCATTTCTCGCTGTCCCGGTCGATCTTCAAATGCTTCGTAGAATTCTGACAAAGAGCCACCCGGTGCGAGAATATCACTTAGTTCGTCTGGGTTAAGAGCGACTCGTTCCTTTGGCTCTGGTGGCTCGACCACCACATACAGATGCATGGCAGCATTATCAACAATCACCGTACCAACACCCTGATCGTAGAGTTGCCCTGCTATGCGCATATCCGCATCTGACGGCTCAAGATCTCCACTAGGGTGATTGTGCAACATAACTCCGCCCATCGCTGCATCCCGGGCCGCAACCAAAACTGCTCCGAAGTTCCCCCGAGCGACCGCTCGGGGGTCCTGAATTACCCGGACATCATCTACTTCAGCCAAAAAACAAACTTCACGCCCGCCCGCCTTTTCAATTTCGGCCCGTATCGTAGCCTGAGAGGCAGATGAGAGTGTCAGAGGATTCTGCGAACTACTTGCTGGCGGGTCTCTTGGATCATCTAGCCCGAATTCATTTTTCCCACTAATTCGCTCATCAGAGAAACGTACCGGAAACCCTTCCGGTAGATTGTCGCCAGACGCCATCAGTCCACTGCTGCGGCGTGGAGCAAGGTCACGTCTTGAGCTTCTTCTTCTTCGCCGCCGGGAAAAGAACGTTGTTGAGGATTAGCCGATAGCCTGGTGAGTTAGGATAGAGTGCCAGGTCAGTCTGTGGATCCCCGATCTGATGTTCTGGATCCTCCGGATCATGACCGCCAAAGTATGTCCATGTTCCTTCACCAAAGTTGCCATGTAGATATTTCGCCCACCCTCCCTCCTGACCAAGTACAACAGTATTCGGCTTTAGACGATCCTCCCGAAATGAAGTGGTCAACCCGTAGAAGTCTGGGAGGACGGACTCATGATTCTGGGTCAACATCGCAGGGACAGGATCAAATTTCGCCGAAAAATCAAAAAGAGTGTACACACCTAACTCCTTCCGCCAGGGTGTGTTCACCTGATGCGCATCAATGTCCGAAAACGCATTTATTGAAGGAGCGATCTGAACATCGCCATTCTCGAAAGCCATTGAAGCAACCCAATCTAGTTTGCTCGTAGCATTAGCATCGGGAGGTGTGCCATCCGAATAAGCAGCAGCGATGTCAACCGACAATGCAGCGAGTGCCAATTCCAGCGTCTCGGTTGCTGAGCACATCGCAAACAGGAACCCGCCATTCTCGACGTAGGTGCGGATCTCCAGGGCGATATGCTTCTTTAGTTCCGGTACATCAGCGAAATCTCCAGCTCTCGCCACTTCTTGGTTCCGGGCCACCTCTTCCTGAAGCCAAGGGGCACCGGCGTATGTGAGGTAAAACTTCGAGTACTGACCCGTGAAATCCTCATGATGCAGATGGATCCACTCATACTCACTGAGGTCGCCTTCTAAGACTTCATAGTCCCAAATCGTCTCATATGGGATTCCGGCGTACTCCAGCACCATGGTTACAGCATCATCCCATGGGGTCGAATTGGGCGGCGTATAAATCGCCACTTTAGGTGCTTGTTCGAGTGGCACAGCTTCCATGTTAGCCCCTTCGATTGTCGCACGAATTCGGGCTTCAGCAGGAGCATCTACTCCGGTAATCGATACACCTCGGTATGCGGCTTCACGCCGGACCGAAGGGAGGTCAGGTAGTAAAAAGGAGCCACCCCTATAATTCAGGAGCCATTCTGCTTTCTCCTCTTGTTCTAGCGTCCAATAGGCCAACCCGTACGCACGAAGATGATTCTGTTGTTGCCGATCCATCGGAACCAACAGGGATTGTGCTTGCACAGATCTGATACCGAGACCGCCGAGTAAGGTCATGACCAGAAGTAGCGTGCTAAACGAACGGATTAACATCGACCGTGCATTTCTGTCACAACCTATTTTCCGAAAAAAGCCCAGATATCCTCCCCTCATTTCACCCACCCTTGAGTTTTTCCAATTCTACCCGTGCATCCGGAACCACAGCTGCATTGGGCCGGGTTGTGATTAATTCTTCTAGTATGGCAATTGCCTGTTCAATCCCATCGGGTGTGCGCGCTCGATAGCGCGCCAATGCCAAAGCAGCATCGCCTAGTTCCGGTGCTTCTAGATATTCGGAGATCAATCTGGCTCGTATAGAAGCACCTTGTTCAAAAGCTTTGCCACGATCCGCTATCCGGGCCGCCTCAGCGAGCAATGGTGGGTGCTCCTCGGCGTCCAGTTCATCAATTCCATCAACTAAAACATTCACGGCTTCGTTTACTATGCCTCGATGAGCGAGGACTCCCGCTCGTGCAAGAACGTCAGCTGCCTCTTCGGAGAGTCGGCCCAGAAGACCTACGAACTGGATCACATCCGTAGCTGCCGTCGGCTGAAGACCTTCGACCACATTCAATAATGCACCCCGTCCTTCTGCAATTTCACCCATATCGAGCATAAGGTATGCCCTCTCGAGTCCGCTCTGAGGACCTTCAATACCATCCACAACTGCTGCCGCACCCACTAAGTCACCTCTTACCTGCAGGCCTTTGGCAACGGTCGCGGCAAGATCGTCCAGCTCCGGCGCATTCGGAAACTCAGCACGGAACATTTGGAGGAGTTGCGTTAGCCGAGATGGATCGGCACGAGCACTCTCTAGCCGGATCACCTGGGCCGTCGCTCTGCGGCGGTCTATAGATTCAAGTGAAAATGAATTAGCTACCCTTCGTTGAGCTTCGAGCGCCGCCGTGGTATCACCGACAGCAAGCGCCACATCGATAATGCGTTGGTCAAATTGACGACGTTCTGAAGGTGTCGAAGCACTCCGCCCCAGTTGTTCGTATGCCCAGGACGCTACTAGAGAAAGACCTCCCTCTCGAGCTCTCCGTGCTACTTCAGAGAGAAAAATCTCTTGGGTCCGGCCCTCGAGATCACTCGCTACCCTGCGGGAGAGATCGAGAGCCGCATCCTCTAAGCCAAGGTCTAGCGCAATACGAGCTCCGGCGCGCTGACGTGCTACAACACCTGAGGTGGCAAGGTGATTTACCAGTTGGCGACCGGCGCTTTCCCTTCCGTCTTCCAGTTCCTTGATCCGCCTAACGATACCGGCCGCTTGACTCCCATCTTCCCCAACGGCGGTCGCCCATTCTTCTACTGCTGAGTCCACCGCCCCAGTCGCTGAAAGCAGGTCTCCCATTTCCAAGGCGAGGGCATCATTCCTACCTGTAGCCTCACGCCCAACCCTGAGTGTTTCAATAGCACGATCCACACCGAATACATCCTCATATACTCGGGCTACCTCGCGATATGGCTCTTCACTTCCCGGATCGGATTTGAACCAGAGAGTTGCCTCTACCTCGAGCGCTTCAAGCGAATCAAGGTCCGCCAGGGCGCGGAGCTTTACATAGCGGACGCCCGAAGCCGAAGAATTGGTATCAATAAATACATCCACTACCGGCAAAATCTTCTCGGGCTTGCCTTGTGCCCGGAACACCCTCTCCAGAGCGAAAAGGCCACCCGTAGAGCTAGGATCGATATCTAAGAGCCGCCGGAGTACCATTTCTGCGCGCTCATAGTCACCACGTGATTCAAGAGCCGCCGCATCCCTGAGTAAGCGACTCTCTTCACTGCCCCGCCGACCCTGAGCTTTAACAGCAAGCGGGAACGAAAGTGCTAAAATGATCCATACCAAAATACCTCGAATGAATCGTTGGTTCTTCACCTCCTACCTCCTGGTTCAACACCTCCTCGGTTCAGTCGTTCGAAATACTGGATCACAAGCTGGCGCACAGCAGGACTCAAACGCTGGAGTTGGTCCGAGTCTGGGAGTTGATAACGCAGTGCCCCAAGTTGATCCGGGGTCAGCGGCATGATTTCTCCGCGCTCGAATGCACCTGGCTCCTCAGATTCTCGTTCCTCTGAGAATTCTTCCCTTTCCAAAGAACGTCCGGCATCTAATAGGCGGTGGAAGAGCCGCTCCTGACGACGGACTGTTTCCGGAGTTAGTCGACCCTCAACCATCGCTTGAGCAAGTGCTTCTGCCTCTTGTGCCATCTGCTCTAAGTCACCTAGCGTCTCATCATCGGAACCAGGTTGCTCCGCAAGATCACCCAAATCGGATGCGATGGACTCCTGGCCTGCCGCAAGCTCCTGCATCTGCTGCGCCATAGCTTGCTGTCCTAACTCCATAGGCATGAGTTGCCCAGTCTGGTTCATAACTTCACCCTGTTCTTGGGCAAGTTGCTCAAGCTGTTCCGCAGCGTTCTCACCTGACTGCTGCTGCGCTTGACCCATCTGTTCGGCTGATGCGATAGCCATCAAAGCCAGCCGATTTAGCTCTCCTACCGTCTGCTCTGCCTGGGCATACGGCGAAGGCATAGACCCTCTGCGTCCTCCCATGGCTTGTATTGTATTCTCTATCGATTCCATCGCTTGACCCATCTGGGCCGCAAGTGCTGGGTTCCCGCTGAAAGCCCCGTCACCCTCCTCCTGTAGGCTGCTCGCCATATTCTCCACCCCTTGCAGCAAAGAAGCCTCCTCTCCACGCATATTGGCGACTTGTTCTTGGCTCGCACCACGCATTTCCTCTCCCAACTCACTTTGGCGACGAGCTAGTGATAGAGCGTCGTCTGCAGTCTGTTCCAGAGCACCCTGCATCGCTTCTGACTGCTGTTGCGCCATGTCGTCCAATGCCGCTTGAAGTTCCTTAGAAGCTTGCTCCATCGCGGCGGCGGCTTGATCAGCTTCCTCCCCTGCCTCCTGATTCTGACCCTGAGTCGCCTTCTCTTGAGCTTCTCCCATCTCAGCCTGCGCCTGTTGCATTGACTGCTGAGCCTGATTCACGCCCACGCTGGCCTCTCGCTCATCTAACTCCAAGAGGCGTTCTTCTAACCGCTCCATCCGTGAATCCAGATCTTCTGCACGATCCTTCAGTTCCGCCTGCTGCCGCGGACGAAGATCGGGGTCGTCTTCTTCTCTCATAGCATCCGCGAGGGCTCGCTCCTGCCGGGCAAGTTCTTCAGCTTCTCGTGTGGTTGCCCTAAAATCCTGCTCTACCGCTGCACGGCGGAACCTTTCGAGTGATTCTTCTAGTCGTTCTCGGAAATCCTCTTGCTGCTGTGAGAGCTGATCAAGCGACTCATTCGCACGCTGCAAATCATCCTCTTCAAGCGACTGTGCGAGCTCGTCCATACGCTCTTGCAGGTCACTATCATTGAGCTGTTGCAACAACTCTTGGAGTTCTTTCAGATCTCTAGCTAACTCAGGATCTGACTGCCCTGCTTCCTCCATGATTCGTTCAAGCTCTGCCAATTCTGCCTGCAAAGAGTCAACTTGGTCAGTAAGTTGCCCTTGATCCTCGAGGGCCCGCTGTAAATCCTGGCGCTCCTCGAAGTCGGGGCGACCCTGCTCGTCGGTAGCACTGCTTTCTTCGATTTCCCGTTGTGCGGCCGCCTCGCGTGCTAAATTCCGGTTTTCCTCTGCCTGCCGAGCAGCTTCAGCTGCAAGTTCCTCAAGGCGTTCAGCCGTTGCCTCAAGCTGCTCCTCCGCAGCGCGCTGTAACTCTGAGGCTATCGGCATGAATAGTACATATTCCCGAGTAGTAGAGATCTGCTCAGCCGGAGAGTTGTCGACGGCACGCGCGAAATACCTCACGGTATCACCAGGCAGCAAACCCCACGTCGTAAGATCCAGTAGGGGACGGGCCAGAGCTGCACGCGTTCCTCCCAGGTCGATACCCTGGGCTACTGGTTCATTCCGTTCACCGAATGCGTTCACCCTATAGGCGACAAGTTCAATGCGATCGAGTCCATAGTCATCACTCGCCTCAATAATGAGTGGTTGCTGAAGATTAAGTGAGAGGATTGTATCCTGGCCTGGAAGTGGAATGTTGATCTGTGGAGCTGAGTCAGGAACCAACGTCAGATGAATGCTTTCAGGCTGAATCTCTGGTGAGTTGCCTTGACTGTCCGATATTGACCAATCAAATAACCCACTACTTCTTGGGCGCCAAATCCCACCGAAACCTTCAGAATCAACAGTGAGTTCAGCGACGATGACCCCAAGGGAGTCCCTTAGGTCTGCCTCTGAGAGCGTCCGACTAGCCTGTCCCTCAAAAATGAGGCTAGACCCTACTGGAAGACGAAGAGGAGGAGGATCTCCGCGGTACTCATCCGGAGCAAGTCCAGTATGGAGAGGATAAGTGACGCTCACCATCAGTTCGCTGATAAATAGTGGATCGATCGGAGTGATTCTATATGGCTCTGATTCCCCGCCGTCTTCAGCGTGGACCTGGTAGTCGATGGTCGCACCAACACCCTGGAACACATAAGTGGCACGATCCTCTAACAGGTCTAATAGCTCACTCCTTGGAATATCTCCTGCTGCTTGCCATCCCAGAGTAACCGACTGACGCCCCGGGGCTTGCACGGTTACTTGGACATCCGAGCCCCTCAGGACTTCGATTGACCCGGGTGTCACGACGATCCGAGCCAATACGGGATCGCGCATGGTTTTCAAGGGCGAAGATAACGACCCCAAAGCACGAGATGACCTTGATGGGTTAGCCACTCCAAGAATGACTAGGAGTAAGGTCAGCGCCATCAGAGTATTCAACCCGCGGCGAGTCCAAAATTGAATCTGTTTTCCCAGGCCTCCAGTCAATCCGCCTGAGCTAAATGTCCCTAGCGTACCAAGCACTCTTGACGCAGCCTCATTCGCAAGCAACCGAGAGACCCCACCTGGTAGTTCCCGACCCAGTTCTATAGAGCCCCTCAGGACACCTGAGCTGAGTCCAGCTGCCCGCTCCATAACCACTGCCAGTGGCTCATCAGCAAGCACATAGCGCATGATCAAGTAGTAACCCAGCCAAGAACCAGCAAATCCTATCAAGACTAACATATCAAGAAGGGCCGGAACTCTACTCCCTTGGGACCAGAGATTGGACTCAGCAAGTATCCATGCGGTCACAAATACCAAACTGACCCCAACGGTGAACCATATCCCGATCGCCCCAGCAGCCATTTTACCAAGATGGCTCCGAACACCCAATACCTTCTCGCCTAACCGAGCTGAGGGACTCACTAGGTAGCTTGTCCTAGCACGAACATGAAAAGATTGACACCCATCCTTAAGGCACTCTCCCTGATTTCAGGCGGATCATCATGCACATCCTCGTCTTCCCATCCATCCCCCAAGTCGGATTCGTAGGAATAGAAGACCACAAGTCGCCCACCATGGAAAATTCCTAATGCTTGAGGTGGTTCACCATCATGTTCGTGGATTTTGGGTAAGCCCGCTGGGAAGTCAAAGAAGACATGAAAAACTGGGTGATTGACTGGAATTTCAGTGAGTTCCGTATCCGGGAAAATCTCCGCAATCTCCTCCCGGAATGATTCATCCAAACCATAATTGTCATCCACATGGAGAAAGCCACCGGCCAATAGATAATTTCTCAGTGCCTCACGTTCTGCTGGGCTAAAGCGGACGTCACCGTGTCCAGTCAAGTAGAGATAGGGATAGTCACGGAGGGCTGGGTCTAGAGGCCTCAGATTTACTTCACGCCGGGCCACAGGAATACCCGTACGCTCACGGATGGCTGCAAGCAAATTAGGGAGTGAGGATGGATTCGCATACCAATCTCCTCCTCCCTCATATTGCAATCGGGCAATCGTGATCGAATCTCCTTTTGGAACCTCGATCACGGGCGAGGCAAGAGACACGAATGCGACTAGAGCGATCCAGGTCATACTTCTCCTATAGTTTTCCTAGTTTCTAGCACGATACGGTACGCTTCATTCCGTGATAGGTCGAGTCGACTGGCAACTTCTTTGGCAGCCTCAGATGCTTTCATACCCATCCCCTCCAATTCACCGGCAAGCGCACGCGCTTCTTCACTTCTGTCCTCTGCTATATCTCCAGGTGCCCCTTTCCCTATACCAGATATCACGATTGTCACCTCCCCCTTCGGAGCGCGGTCCCGGTAGAAGGTATAGAGTTCACCAAGTGTGCCACGACGAATATTCTCATGTACTTTTGTCAATTCTCTTGCCACCGCTGCAGATCGGTTAATACCGCAGACTTCGGACAACTCATTCAGCAGTTTCGCTAGGCGCTGTGGTGATTCGAAGAGTACCACTGGATGTTCAGCATCACGAATAATTTCCATCAGGCGACCTCTCCGGCGGCCCTTGCGCTCCGGAAAGCCATAGAAGCTGAATCCTGAAGTAGTAAAGCCCGAAGCGACAAGTGAAGCTAATACCGCTGAGGGACCAGGAATCGGAATTACCACATGTCCTGCCCGAATTGCTGCCGATACAACCCGAGCCCCGGGATCAGAGATAAGGGGTGTCCCGGCATCGGATACAAGGGCTAGGTCCTTTCCCGCTTCTAGCCACTCTAGCACCCGACTGATGCGCCGTTCCTCATTATGGGCATGTAATGACACAAGAGGCACATCCGAACTTATGTGATTAATCAGTACCCGGGTTCTCCGTGTATCCTCAGAAAGGACGCGATACACAGAGCAAAGTATTTCGGCTGCCCGAATGCTCAGGTCGCCGAGATTGCCGATTGGGGTACTAACAACGTAGAGAGTAGCCACTACTGAAGATAAACGAAGAGACCAGACCAATCCTCTCCGACCCGTCTCAGCTTAAAGAAATTCAGGTTATACAGCACTACAAGTGCTCGAGAATCTTCTCCTCAAGAGTTTCACGTTGCACGAATCCGGTGACCGTATCAACGAGCTCACCATCCTTGAAAAATAAAAGTTGCGGTATGCTCCGAACTGCAAAGCGCACAGTTGTTTCTTGGTTAGAATCGACATCAAGTTTACCAACCCGAAGTCCTTTAGCTTGATATTCACCTGCCAATTCCTCAACGATTGGTGCGATCTGCCTACACGGACCACACCATGCTGCCCAAAAGTCAATCATGTGCAGTCCTTCTGACTTTTCGATCTCTTCCTCAAAGTTCGCGTCAGTCACTTCAACAATCGCATCACTGGTCCCCATGCACTTCTCCTTGTCAGTTTGGTTGGGAAGAGCTTACGATCGCTCCTCTCAACGTCCTATTATGTAGATCCCGCTGCAGGATATCATGCCCGCACCTGCCGAAGCCAATTTACCACTTGATCATGTCGCAATCGCTGTCACTTCTCTAGAAGAAGTATGCTCGCTCTATGAACTAATCTCGGGGGAAACTCGCACGACACCTGAAGTACTTGAAGCTCAAGGAGTTCGAGTCGCCTTCGTGGGGTCGATTGAGTTCCTAGAGCCCTTGAGCCCGGAAACATCTGTAGGCCGTTTTATCTCTGCCCGTGGCCCGAGTCTCCATCACGTAGCATATCGTACTGCTGATATCATATCAGAAATCTCACGTCTTAAGAAAAATGGCTTTGAGGTAATTGATCCGGAACCTAGACCTGGTGCCAAAGGACATCTCGTCACTTTCCTTCACCCTTCTACAGCCGGAGGGGTACTAATCGAACTCGTACAGCACCCCTCATGATGACCCTACAAACCTGGATACCTAAAAACCTCGTGTGTGGTGCAAGTAATCGAGGAGGATCTGACAAAAATACTGGGGTATACAAAAGCAGAACTCATTTTGATAACTCTTCAGAGATTCTCCAACGTGTGTGCGAGTAAATCAAGGTCTTCATTGTACAGGTTAACTTTGGGAATTCTCCTTAGCTCCCTTGCGTGTGGAGGGAGCCAATCGAACCTCCCCGAAGGCGATCTGATCGAACCCGAGGATTTCATTGAAACCTATGTGGACCTTCGGGCCGCAGCTCTCATCACAGAAGATGGTCAAGTGACGGAGGCAGGTCGATCCGAAGTCTTGGATCGCCATGGAATATCAGAAGAAGACCTCATCTCTTTCACTCAAGCTTACGGTGAAGATTTGATGTTCATGCAAGAACTATGGAATGAAATTGAGTTGAGGTTAGAGAATACACGATCATCTCCGGACACTATGAACTAGTGACGGCGTAGCTAGAGTGACCTTTCGATACCGGTT
The DNA here is from genome assembly GCA_002501085.1 of Gemmatimonadales bacterium UBA7889. Taxonomy (GTDB): domain Bacteria; phylum Gemmatimonadota; class Gemmatimonadetes; order Longimicrobiales; family Gaopeijiaceae; genus UBA1142. The sequence goes on along the minus strand of DLRL01000035.1, from coordinate 39,528 downwards.
CGAAGTCATCAGCAACATCCTTGTTCGCACCCCGATAATGAGTGGCGTATATGCTTATGTGGAGCTAGTCTGTCGCCCCCAGAATCACCATTGCAGGAGATTGATCATGCACGCGAAGTTTGGAATCACGGTATTGGCCGCACTGGCTGTATCAAGCCTGACCATTACTCAAGATACTGCTGCTCAAGCTAATCCGGCCCAGAATCACGTCGGGCATGTCGCCGATGGGTTCCGCGGTACACCTGATGGCGTCGGCTTACTCGATGCTGCAATTGCTGAGGCTGGTGTGGCTGCGCAGCACGCTGGTTTTGCTGCTCGTGATCCCAGCAACCTGGACGGCATGAAACGACACATGGGTCACGTGTTACATGCACTAAACCCAGAAGAAGTCGAGAGTGGTCCTGGAGCTGGTTATGGTGTCGTGGCAGCTGCCGGCGGGGTTGCACGTCATATCGATCTAGCAGCCAGTTCTGATGGGGCATCAGATGCCCTTAAGACTCACGCCAATCATGTAAGTACTGCCGCGCAAAACACGGTGGAACGGGCAACACAAATGATTGAGCTGGCCAAGTCCATTCAGGATGCGACTTCGGCTTCCGACGCAGCTGGGATGGTTAGTCAATTAGCGGAACTAGGGGCCCAACTGACGGCCGGTTCCGGTTCTGGATGGCAGGAAGGCGGACTGGACGCTTCCCAACAACACCTCGGGTTCATTACGCGTGAGGAGAAACTCGAGAACTAAACTTGAATTAGCTCTCCTGAATTACGAGCGGCCTGAACTTTCTATGTTGAAGGTTCAGGCCGCTCGTGTATTAATAGACCGCTACAATCGAGAGCTTGTCCGTACTTTTTCACTCCCACTCGATTGTCGCTGGCGGCTTTGAGCTGATGTCATACGTCACTCGGTTCACTCCCTTCACCTCATTGATAATCCGTGTAGAAATGCTTGCTAGCACTTCGCTCGGGAAGGGATACCAGTCAGCAGTCATACCATCTCTCGAAGTTACCGCTCGTAGGGATAAAACATTTTCGTATGTTCGAGCATCTCCCATCACACCCACAGACTGAACCGGCAATAGGATGGCAAATGCTTGCCAAATTTCATCATAAAGACCAGCTAATCGGATTTCTTCGAGATAGATCGCATCCGCCTCCCTTAAGATAGCGAGACGTTCCTCTGTAACTTCACCGAGAATACGGATCGCCAGGCCAGGACCTGGGAAGGGATGTCGCCCTACAAATTCTTCAGAAAGACCCAATTCGCGACCGACTTGTCGGACCTCATCCTTAAACAATTCCCGCAGAGGCTCGATAAGTTCAAATGGAACATCCTCAGGGAGACCCCCCACATTGTGATGGCTCTTGATCGTAACTGAGGGGCCGCCTACAGAAACTGATTCTATGACATCGGGATACAGGGTCCCCTGCACAAGGAAAGTGGCTTCAGTACCCTCTCGGCGAGCCGTATTTTCGAACACTTGGATAAACCGATTTCCGATAGCTCGCCGCTTTTCTTCAGGATCAACGACCCCGGAAAGATCATCTAAAAACGGGCCAGAAGCTTCCTCAACCACAAGTTTCATTTTGTGGTGTGTTCGGAACATGAGCTCTACTTCTTCACGCTCTTGCTTACGCAGCAATCCATGATCCACGAAGATACAGGTCAGTCGATCTCCGATGGCACGATGCACGAGAACTGCTGCCACTGAAGAATCAACGCCTCCAGACAGACCGCAAATCACTGTGGCTTCACCAACCTGTTGACGAATCCGCGCCACGGTATCGTCGATGAAAGCCCCAGCTGTCCAGGTTGGGCGACACTCGGCAACCTTGAAAAGGAAATTCGAGAGAATCTCATCACCTCGATCGGTGTGTGCCACTTCAGGATGGAACTGGACTGCGTAAATCGGGCGGTCTATCGCGCGGAAAGCCGCAACGCGAAGTGTGTCAGTAGAGGCTAGGCTTTCGTAGCCGGAAGGAGGTTCATCCACATGGTCTCCGTGAGAGCACCATACAGTTGTTGTTTTCCCCTGATGGAAGCCTTCGAATATTCCGTCAGTTACTTGAACCTGAAGCTCAGCACGTCCGTATTCCCGTTTCCCCTGTTCAACTCTAGCTCCTTCAAGATGGGCAATGAGGTGGAAGCCGTAACAAATCCCTAGAATTGGTATACCTGCTTCCAAAAGCCCAGTATCTGCAGTCGGTACATCTTCATCATAAACAGATGCAGGCCCTCCACTCAAAATTACGGCAGCCGGGTCCCAGGCCTTAATCCATTCAAGAGATTTATCAGGGGAGTGGATCTCACAATACACGGATTCTTCTCGAATCCTACGAGCAATCAATTGTGTGAATTGGGAACCGAAATCAAGAATCAGGACTCGATCATGCACTTGGTTCATTGCTCTCCTTTAGCCAAATCATCAAAGGAAAGACGTACTCAGTAAGCTCTGGCCCAAACCACCTCCGTAACAGAATCTGTATCACCTGATACACATTTTCTAGGGGAACTCTCAGAGAGAAACTCTTCGCCAGGAAGAACACGAATAGTTGCCTTTAACTGCTCCTTTACCGTGTCCTCTACAGCAGGATTTCCACTCCATCCTGTGTACACGAAACCCGCCCCTGAATCGAACGCTTCTTTAAGTTCACCAAAACTATTCACACCACGTACCGTGCTGTCGTCACGCCTCGTTCGGGCAGCTTCAAGTAAATCGTCCTGGAAATACTCGAGCTTCTCTGGAAGTTTCGTGATGGCTTCGGTTTCGGGAAGAAAAGCTTTCCGATTTTCTCCTTCAGGTGTTAGCCGACGCACGAGTGCAAGCTGTTCATTCTGGAGATCCTTGGGCCCTATTTCCACGCGAAATGGCACGCCCTTTCGCTCCCACTCAAAGTACTTCGCCCCTGGTGAGAGATTGTCACGACTATCGATCTTTGCCCTAACTCCCAGCTTCTTCAATCGACCGAGCACTTCATCAGCTTTCTCTAGCACTCCAGACGTCTCTTCACCTGCTAGTATAGGAATGATCACTACCTGAGTTGGGGCAAGACGTGGAGGGATAACTAGCCCGTTATCATCCCCATGAGTCATCACCACCCCACCGATTAAGCGAGTGGAGACCCCCCAAGATGTATTCCAAGCGTATTCCTCCGTACCAGCCTCTGATTGGAATGTTAGTTCGAATTGCTTTGAAAAATTCTGACCAAGAAAGTGTGATGTACCTGCCTGTAGTGCCTTTTTATCCTTCATTAAAGCTTCGCAAGAATAGCTATTTACCGCTCCAGCAAATTTCTCTGAATCAGACTTCAGGCCAGTGATTGGAGGCATCGCCAACCACTCGTCCATGAACTTTCGGTACAATTTGAGTATCAGAAGCGTTTCTTCCTCAGCTTCACCTGCTGTCGCGTGCGCGGTATGTCCTTCCTGCCATAGAAATTCAGATGTGCGGAGAAAGAGACGAGTCCTCATTTCCCAACGCATGACATTAGCCCACTGGTTCAGAAGTACAGGTAGGTCTCGATAGCTCTGAACCCACTTTGCATACATCGAATAGATAATCGTCTCTGAAGTGGGCCGCACGACATAGGGCTCTTCCAACTCCTTACCTCCTGCCCTTGTTACAATCGCCAATTCCGGAGCAAATCCTTCTATATGCTCTTTCTCTCTCTCAATGAAGCTCATGGGAATCAGAAGAGGGAAGTATGCATTCTCATGTCCTGTTTCCTTAAACATGGTATCGAGCGCACTCTGCATATGCTCCCAAATCCCATAACCCCAAGGCCTGATCACCATGCTTCCACGTACCGGTGAGTGATCCGCCAACTCGGCCCTTAGAACTACTTCATTATACCAAGCTGAGAAGTCCTCACTCTGTGATGTCAGTTGTTTATTGTTACCCATCTTTCTCTTTGGTCCTTAGTTTCGATATCACGGTTGATGTGCGCCCACCTCTCCCCGACCGAAGGATCACGATCAGCCCAGGAACAACTAAGAGAAGCATCGATAGACCGATCCAGGTTAACCGGAAAGAAACCTTCAACTGCGCGGCAATCAACCAAGACACCAGAGCCCCACCAAGGACGGCGATTAGTCCTGCACCACCCAAAATCACCCACTCCAAAACGTTGAGGCGACGGATAGCTCGTGCAGCTACCTCCTGGGTCACTCTCACATCTTCTTGATCGGTTCCATTCGTTTGATTCACACGAGGTCCGAAAGCACGACCTCCTGCTCCTCCCCCGATGTCATATCTCTAGCAATGAAACAACCCCTCTCTAGCTCACCTGGGCCTATAATAAGAACGACGGATGCACCCTCACGGGCTGCAACCTTCATCTGCTTTAATAAAGACTGATCACGTAAAGAATAAGCGACGCTCTTGCCGGACTCACGGAGGGCCTGAGCAATCCTTAATGCCTCCGGGCGCTCCTGTGCTGAGACGACAACGACAAAGTAGTCGAGTTCTCTTTGGAACGCTGGAACGAGTCCGCGATCAGAAAGGAGTTCGCCTAGTACTACGTCACCCATCCCGAATCCGGTCGCAGGAAGTGGTTCCCCTCCGACAAGTTCAAGCAGGCGATCGTAACGCCCTCCTCCGCAAATCGCTCGGAGTTCTCCCTTCCGGTCAAAGAGTTCGAAGACAACTCCGGTATAGTATGCTAGCCCTCGTACAATTTTTAGATCGACCTCCACATACTCACCCAAGCCCATCGTACCTAGTCTTGCTACGAATTCACGGAATGATGTAATCCGATCCAAGACCCGGCTGTCGGAGAGAAGCTGTGCGTCAATGTCTTCAAGTGAGGGGGCAAGAAATACCGCAAGAACTTGTTTTGCCAGATCATCCGAAAAACCCACATCTGTTACAAGCTTCTCTCGCACAGCCGCTTCTGGTGTTCTTCCTAGCTTATCGGCTATAGCAAGGGTGCCAGCAACTGCACTTTCAGGTACCCCTAATACCTCAAGAAGTATTTGTACTAGTCCACGATCCGATACTCGAGCGACAAAATCTTCAGATGTTAAACCAAGCTCACGAAGCCCATCAATTGCAACTGCAAGAATCTCAGCATCAGCAGCTAAGCCAGCCTCTCCAATAAGATCCACATTCCATTGAAAGTGTTCCTTTAGTCGGCCGCGTTGTTGTCGCTCGTACCGAAATAGCTGTGGGAGACTAAACCAACGGATCGGCTTACTCATCCCCCTGCTCCTCGCCCCTAGAATGCGAGCGAGTGACGGTGTCATCTCTGGCCTCAAGGATACCTCTCGGTCACCCTTGTCTGTAAAGGAGTAAAGCTGGTTAACAATTTCATCACCGCTCTTCTGAACGTATAACTCAATCGGTTCGAGAGGAGGGCCATCATACTCTAGGAAACCATACCTATGAGCTACCCGGCGCCAGGCCTCACAAATATGAGTCCGGAGCGCGAATTCTTCCGGTGGGAAGTCTCGGAACCCCGGAAGTCTTGGAAACGCTGAATTAGCCATGGTGGCGCGAAATCTAGGAGGCCAGTCCAGATCTACAATGGGGTAGGAACAGTGAATTGGAGAGTCCAGTTCAACATGACTCACCTCTCAGTGGTTCCCTTTTGAGAATCTTAAGGGCACTTCCTACAGTGTGCACCGACCCCGTAACAAGCACAGTGCCCTGCCCTGCGTCACTCCGGGCTTGTATCAGCGCTTGTTCGAAATCTTCCTCAATTCGAAGTTGCGCGATCTTCTCTAGGGTCTGGAACACATCCTCTGGTTTCCATCGACGGTCCGGAGGCGCAGAAGGAGGTTGGGTCAAGAGTGCCGAATCCATTCGAGAGAGGAGAGGGGAAAGCATGCTTCTCCAATTCTTGTCGCCCAAGACCCCAACCAAAGCAACAAGCGGGCGCGGAAGATCAAGACTGTCGATAGTATCAATAAGGGAATCCATCCCCGCCACATTATGCGCCACATCAAAGAACCACACTCGTCCATCAATGACTTCAATCTGATTTCGACCGTGATGCTCAACAGTAGCAATCCCCGCTCTTAATGCCTCTAACTCGGGTCTTAAATCCTCAGGCATATGCTGAAGTATTTCGACCGCCAGGGCAGCGTTGGTCGCCTGATGGCGCCCGATAAGAGGTGTATCAATCTCAATCTGTCCCCAAGCATTCGTCTCCAGAGTGAAACGAGTTCGATCAGGACTAACTCCAATTCTATCGGGCGCAGGTTCAGTTGCCTTCAGGCAGGGTGCTCCCACATCCCTTGTCACTTCACGGAATATTTCTAGTAAGCCTTTGTCAGATTCTGTTGTTACGAGCGGGACACCTGGCTTCACAATACCCAGTTTTTCCCGCGCTATCCCTATTAATGAATTACCTAGATAGTCTGAATGATCGAGTGCTACATTGGTGATCGCAGTAATCTCAGGGGAAATAACATTGGTAGCGTCAAGGCGCCCTCCCAACCCGACTTCGATCACTGCAACCTCGACATCCTCACGTTCAAAAGCGTACAACCCAAGTACTGTGGCTGCCTCAAAGAAGGTGAGTCCATAGCTTTCTGGAACATTCATTAGCTCTTCGGCAAAACCCAATGCTCGATCTTGAGTCAGGGGATTACCAGCGACACGAATCCGCTCCCTGAACGAACACAGGTGAGGTGAGGTGTAGCAGCCAGTGCGAAAACCAGCCGTCTCAAGGACGGCTGCTAAAGTGGATGTGACCGAGCCTTTTCCATTAGTGCCGCCTACATGGATGGTGCGGTAACTTCGATGGGGATTACCCAAACGCTTCAGGGCCTTTTCAGTTCTCTCAAGCCCCCAATGAACACCAGAGGCAAGCGACGGGAACAGTCGATCGGCTAGATCATCAAGAAAAAAGCCGCCGTCTAGCCTAGCCTGAAGTTCTTGGGCGCCTGCTATTCCGTCCACCCAACTCGTTGATGTCTGAGGATCAGGGCGATGGTTTCCTTGAGGTCACGTCGGTCTACCACCAGGTCTATCATCCCGTGTTCCAATTGAAACTCTGAGCGTTGAAACCCCTTAGGGAGTTCCTGCTTGATTGTCTCCTCAATCACCCTCGGCCCAGTAAAACCAATGAGGGCATTTGGCTCGGCCAGGTTCACATCCCCAAGCATTGAGTGGGATGCAGTGGTTCCACCAGTTGTGGGGTTTGTTAAGACTGAGATAAACGGAAGGGATGCCTCATGCAGCCTCGCTAGTACTGTGGAAGTCTTAGCCATTTGCATCAACGAGTAGATGCCTTCCTGCATGCGGGCACCACCTGATTGGCTTACGATGATAAAGGGCACACTTCGCTGAAGAGCTAACCGACATGCTCTCGCAATCTTTTCTCCGACGACCGATCCCATCGAACCTCCGATGAAGGAAAAATCCATTGCCGCAATTGTGATTTCAATTCCATCAAGTCGTCCGGCTGCAGTTACCACAGCCTCACTCTTTCCAGCTGACTCTGCTGTCACAATTCGGTTCACATAGGGTTTGACATCCACGAATTCCAAGGGATCGCTAGCTCTAAGATCTCCATCAAGTTCTTCAAAACTCCCTGGATCCAACAGAATGCTTAAGTAGCCCTCGGCCGAGATCCTGAGGTGGTGACCACACGACTCACAGACGCTGAAATTCCTTGCAAGTCGCTCTCGATAGAGCACCTCTCCACAACCCGGACATTGCTCAAAAATGTCCGCAGGCACATCTCTCTTTTTTTGAGCCTTAAGAGGCTTCTTGTCCTTCCTAAACCAAGCCATCAAAACTGTCTGGTGTATGTGAGTGGGCTGGGCAAGTCATACATCATTCGAGTCATTAAGAGTGAATAGGTGAATGCCAGAGATAATCTGTCCACCTAACCCTCAGTTGCCGATCCCATTTGTCGATGCAGTCCACATTTATCCAAGCAGTTTGCCTAGCCTTCGTGGGCTACACGAACAGCAATAGCCAAGGAGATCCAACACATTAAAAGGAACGTGCCTCCATAACTCACAAATGGGAGTGGTATACCGGTGATCGGTACTACACCGACAGTCATGCCGATATTTACGAAGATATGGGTAAGCCAGGCACCGAAGATACCAAGCACTACTAAGCCAGCAAAGGGATCTGGTGTCTGTGTCGCCATGTGAACCAAACGTCCCAGGATGAAGCAAAAAGCAAGGATCCCGAGCGCAGTGCCGATGAACCCAAGCTCTTCCCCCACAACACTGAAGATAAAGTCAGTATGCTGCTCGGGAAGAAAGTCATACCGCTTTTGAGAACCTAAAGTAAATCCTTGACCCATGACTCCGCCGCTTCCAACTGCGACTTTCGATTGGATAAGTTGGTATCCAGCTCCACGGGGGTCTACTTCTGGATCAAGAAAAACAAGGATGCGATTTTGTTGATAGATGGCAAGTCGATTCCAGAGGGGTTGAGCTACCGTGCCAGCTGCTAGATTAGCAAGAACTACTCCAATAGACTCAAATAGAAGAAGTCGATAGCGGAAGAGATACAGGAAGCCAACTAATGCAACTATGTAGCCAGACCATATAATCGTGTCGTAGGAAAGCATTAGGCCAAGTACAGGACTGGCTATAAGGAGAAGTAGGATCACTGGGGTACCCGCCCAGAAGAACATCGCGAAAAGGATCCCCCCAAACGCCATCGTGGTACCCAAGTCGGGTTGGAGCATGACGAGTACCAATGGAAGCCCAACCAAGAGTGCAGGAAGCAGAAGATCATGAACTGAATTAAGTGGATCCTTCCTCTGTGATAAGAATCTTGCTAGAAACAGGATAGTCGCAATCTTCGCGATCTCGGATGACTGGAAACTGAATGATCCAATTTGAATAAAACTTTTTACACCTGCAGCCGTCCCCACCCCTGTCCCGACTACAAGAGTAGATACCAAAAGTAGGATACTAAGCGTATATGAAGGTAGAGCGACCCATTCGATCCAGCGCACCGGGACCCGAACCACAACAATGAACGCTATCACTGCCAGTACGAACCATGTCCCTTGGCGAATCCATGCATTCTGAGTTACATCGTTTGGGATATGGACAACTCCCGCAGAATAGATCATTGCCAACCCAAAACATGTGAGAGCGAAGACAGCTAGCACCAGGGAAGGTTCAAGGAGCCATTTCGTCAATTGACGCGTCACCGGATAGCACCAATTACGGCAGGATAGCGCTCTCGATACCAGGTTGGCACAGGCCCAATCTGCACATGATCCAAGTACGTTTGCACACTGTCCGTTGGGATACCGTACTTCCTTCGGAGGTAGTAGTCAGCTGTTTTTGCCATGATGGGGGCAGCTATCGCGGAACCACTCTCCCCATATTCCACGATCACTACCACCACAATGCGCGGAGGGCCATCGAAAGGGCCTGCCATTCCAGCGAACCAAGCATGTGGCTCAGCGAAGCCGGCCTGACTCAGTCCGTGCTCAGCGGTACCTGTCTTTCCTAGGACTTCCCAATGTTCAAGCGCTGTACCGAAGTGGGCGGTACCACCTGGGGCTGTAACCTTCCTCAACCCCTCACGGAGGGCCTCCATGTGGCCAGGATCTAGATCAAGGGCCCATGTGTCCCCAATTTCCAGACCACGAGCCAGAACGGGAGTTGGGGCGGTACCATCTCTAGCGAGTGCAAGATAGAACTGAGCTATCTTAAGAGGTGTTTGGGAATTCGGGCCCTGACCAATTGAAAGCGGGAGGACCTCCCCTTCCCGAGGAGCATACCCGAACCTCTGCTCCCAAAACTCTCTCTCAGATGGAAAAATTCCCCGACTCTCTTGGGGAAGATCAATACCGCACTGTCGGCTGAAGCCAATTTCTGTGGAGCGCCGCAGAAGCGGATCAAGCCCAATTCTAAGCCCAAGTTGGTAAAAATAGACATCGCAAGAATTACCAATTGCCTCAGCTAAGTTGTTGAACCCATGACCATCAGGGTCCCAACACCTGTAGGATCGGTCACCAAAAGTATAGGACCCAGTGCACGCGACAGGCATCTTCTCGTCCGGTGTGATCACTCCAAGATCCAGGCCAATTCCGGCTACAGCCAATTTCCAAGTCGACGCAGGAGGGTAGAGCCCCAGTACAACACGATTGAACAGGGGGTTTCGATTATCAGCGTTGAGGCTCTGCCAAAGTTCGGTTGATATCCCACTCACAAAGTCATTGGGGTCATATCCTGGGTTAGAATAGAGGGCCAGAATACCCCCATCTTCCGGGTCCAACGCTATCACAGCCCCAGTCAATGATTTGGGAAAGATGTCGTGGATCCACTCCTGCAACTCGATGTCAATATTGAGGTGCAGGCTCTCTCCTCCCTCACCGGGGTCCACCCTGAAGGCACCGAAGTCGCCTACGATACGCCCACGAGCGTCTACTTCAACGTACTTGAGACCCCTTCTGCCCTGTAGGATCGATTCATATTGCTTCTCTACTCCTGCTTTTCCCACGACCATGCCCTGTTCATAAAGGTCCTGAGAAAAGTCAATGGATGTTAGTTCGTTAGCAGTGATTTCTCCAACGTAGCCGAGTACATGAGCCGCTGCCTCACCTCCAAAATACCTGCGCCGCGGTCTCATTTCGATGTAGACTCTCGGAAACTCTGTTCGGCGTTCTTGAAGGGCACTCACCACTGGGAAGTCAGCATCAGAGTCCACCACCAGTGGCTGCCGGCCATAGCGTGTAAGGAACGCCAGCAGAGACTCAATACGCTCATCCGAGATCTCCATATACTGACTCATCTTATTGAGCGTCGCTCGGATAGAGTCTGGTGGCCCAGGTAGAAGTGTTATCGCATACCCCGGAACATTATCGGCAATGACACGGCCATTCCGATCGTGGATAGTACCTCGTGGAGCAGGAATTGGGAGCTGGCGAATACGGTTTGATTCCGCTCTTAGTTCCCAAGTATCTGAGCGCAACACTTGAAGTCTGAAGAACGCCACAGTGAGGATTCCCATCAAGATCCCCATGGTCAGATATAGACCTCGTGCCCGCTGCCTCCGAGAGTGCGGGTGATATAGATTCATCTCACTTCTCTCCTACGCCATCCCATCAATACCATAAGTGGTGTCGCTATAGCTGCAGCGTATACACCCCCTAAGAGACCATTCAGCATCACTTGTTCAAGAAATGGCAGACGGAGAGCCTCACCCGCCATTACCCAATGAAGTAACTCACGAGCCCATTTTCCAAGAATGAAGTACGAAAGCTGAAAACTTAGTGAATCACCCACGAACAGGTTCCGTGTAGTCGCCCCCAGAGCTCCAGTCATCGTCATGGCCACGCTGCTAGCCCCAAATGCCAGGACGCTTAGTGAGTCTTCTAAGAGCCCAAACACAAGCCCAAGTCCAGAGGCCCATCCTATGCCGATTTCTCGTGCAGCTAGAAGTAGCGCAATGGTGAGCATATCCGGGACCACGGCCCCCAGCCCAAACCCCACATGCATTATGAAGTGAGCCAAGAAAAGGCATAGAACAACGAGCCATAATCTGACGCTGTGACTCATGGCTCCCTACGCTCCACAATCTCCTTTTCTACGGTACTTAAAGAATCGCCTGACCAGAGCTGATCCAGGTTATTGGGCACGCGATTAGTGAAGACAATAACGTGTGTGACAGAACCCGGCTCTACCATCGGCCGAAGGCGATAAGCCTTCCTCCACTGTCCTTGAACTTCCTCAATACCAGCTATATGGCCTATAGGAATCCCTCTCGGAAAGACGCCACCGAGCCCACTAGTTACCACCGGTGTATCATCGGACGCAGTTTCGTAGTACGCAGTCCCGTTGAGCACTAATCGGTCTTCTTCCCGGAAGGTGCCTCGCCGATTTTCTACTATACCATATGTGCCACCGTCCTGAAGCATCGCACTTACACGGAAATCGGGATGAGTCCAGTCCATACCTACTGAAATTTCTTGTCGTACCTCCAGGATTCTACCCACCAATCCATGTCTATTCACTACCGGGGCTCCATTTTCAATCCCATCCCCTGACCCGAGCTCCAAAAAAAACATGCTCTCCGATCCAGGAATTCCTGAACGCAATACTGTTGCAGGACGGAAAAAACCCTCACCTCGTTTAGATAAATCAAGCAAATCCCTAAGGACTCGGTTCTCATCCAAAAGACCGACCTGCGAGGATAGCGTAGCGGTAAGAGAGTCTAGTTGAACCCTTAGAATCCCTGTCTCTGCAGCATTTTCCTTAGCGGCAACTACCCATTGCTGAGTTAGGATGAAGGGCCGCAGAGTTGTGACTCGCATCGACCAGGCGATGCTTTGTTGCATATCGGCTGGGATATATGCGGTAACTAATGCCAGGATAAAGAATGAGATTGCGAGCAGATTCTGACGTCGTTGACCCTCAGCGTGCTCCGGCTCGGGCCTGAACGCCACCAAGACTCCTACCTCCTACTGGACTAGAACAGTACGATAGTGGTGGAGGTCATCGAGGATCCGGCCTGCACCTCGCACCACACACGTTAGCGGTTCTTCATCCACATGGATTGGGAGGTTGGTCTCGTGCTGCAATAATCGATCCAGTCCTCGGATCAGTGCGCCACCACCGGTCATCACGATCCCCCGGTCCACAATATCTGAGGAAAGTTCAGGTGGAGTAATTTCAAGCGCTCGACGCACGGCCTCGACAATCGCTTGAATTGGCTCTTGTATGCACTCTCGAACTTCCTGCGAGTGGACGGTCACAGTCTTGGGGATACCAGATACCAGGTCCCTGCCCTTCACCTCCATCTCTCGCTCTTCACCAACATCAAACGCTGACCCAATCTGGATCTTGATGGCCTCCGCTGTCGGCTCACCGATAAGCAGATTGTAATTCTTCCGAAGAAATGTGACGATCGCCGCGTCAAGTTCGTCTCCTCCGACTCGGATTGATGTATTAGAGACAATTCCTGACAACGCGATGACAGCAATCTCCGTAGTACCTCCACCAATATCGATAACCATATTCCCAGTTGGTGTTTCCACTGGAAGACCTACCCCAATGGCCGCCCCCATTGGCTCATCCACCATGTATACAACCTTCGCTCCAGCTGACATAGCCGATGACCGGACTGCCCTACGTTCAAGTTCAGTAATCCCAGACGGAACACCTATGACTACGCGAGGCTTGATCCGAAAGATTCGTTTATGTGTAACCTGAACTAGGAAGTGCCGAAGCATCATCTCTGTTACATCTACATCAGCAATCACTCCGTCCTTTAAAGGACGAATCGCCTCGATCCCTTCCGGTGTACGCCCGAGCATCCGCTTGGCCTCAAGCCCTATGCCCATGATTCTGCTGCTTCCCTTTTCAACTGCCACCACAGATGGTTCGTTGAGTACAATGCCCTCGCCCTTCACGTAGACCAATGTATTTGCAGTGCCGAGGTCGACAGCAATGTCATTCACCGGGACTAGACGTCCCGAGCTAAACCAACTACTTAGTCCAGACAACAGTTCAGTCGACATTCCAAGGTCATGGGGCAATTTTCGGGATTTTTGGGCGTCTTACACTGCTCAAAGGGCTCGAGAACATACGTTTACTGACCACCAGAAGCCAGTATCCAAAACGTATTGGAATGATATCCTATGGTACCTAACCAGTTCCAGTACTTCCGAAGCCACTTTCTCCCCGGTCCGTATTGCTAAGTTCTTCCACCTCTACCACTTCCGGGCTTTGAAATAGCGAGAAGACCAGCTGAGCTACACGCTCACCCCTGATTAGTGTAACCTGCTCCGATCCAAGATTTTGGATAATAATCTTGACTTCACCTCTGTAATCTGGATCGATAGTACCCGGACTATTTGGTAGAGTGATCCCATAGTTCAACGCCAAACCTGAACGGGGACGTACCTGACATTCCACTCCTTCGGGTAGCTCCATAATCAACCCGGTACTTATTAAACGAATCTCCCCCGGGTCTAGCACTACCTTAGTTTCAGCCGACCGTATGTCATAACCGGCGGCCTGCGGTGTTGCTCGGGCCGGTAATGGGAGATCCGGATTGGACGGAAGCCTTTGAAATTGAACCTTTAGTTCTCCAGTCACACCTGAGCCGAACCCATCAATAAGTCATTGACATCATGGCATTCCATCTCGAAAGCATCTGCAACACCCTGACAAGTAACCTGACCGTGGACAATGTTCACTCCTGCTTTCAAGGCTGAATCCAGCAAGCAAGCTTGCTCCCATCCCTTCTCAGCAAGCGCAAGTGCATACGGGAGAGTTGAATTGGTCAGAGCAAGGGTGCTTGTTCGCGGGACTCCTCCGGGCATATTCGCCACACCATAATGCATAACCTCATCAACCAGATAAACCGGGTCCTGATGGGTAGTTGGCTTGATCGTCTCTACACACCCACCCTGATCCACAGCAACATCCACGATCACCGTCCCGGGACGCATCAAAGCCAAATCTTCACGATTAATCAATCTCGGAGCCTTCGCTCCTGGAATCAGCACGGCACCGATAATTAAGTCAGCGTCTTGGACTTGTTTGCGAATTGCATATCGCGTACTGAAGAGTACTTGGACATTGGCAGGCATGACATCATCTAGGTAACGCAGCCGCTCGAGATCGATGTCCATTATATGGACCCTCGAACCTAAGCCTGCGGCCATCTTTGCCGCGTTAGCGCCGACAACTCCACCACCCAAAATCAGAACTTTGCCCGGTAGTACCCCAGGTACTCCACCCAGTAAGGCCCCCAACCCACCTTGCGGCTTCTCCAGATATTTTGCTCCCGCCTGGACCGCCATGCGCCCTGCCACTTCACTCATTGGGGTTAGTAGAGGCAATTCTCCACTAGATAGTTTGACAGTTTCATAGGCAATCGCCACCACACCTGCTTCTAAACATGCTCTAGTTAGGCTTTCATCAGCTGCAAAATGAAAGTAGGTAAAAATCAGCTGACCATCTCTCATGTGCGGTAACTCTTGGTGTATAGGCTCCTTGACTTTCATAATCATGTCAGCCTGAGCCCAAACCTCTTCCGCTGTATCGAGTAGTCCAACCCCTGCTTCTGCATAGAAATCGTCAGTGAAGCCGCTTCCTAAGCCCGCACCACACTCCATGACGATGTTATGTCCATCTTGAGAAAGCATCTCTGCCCCGGCTGGAGTGAGGGCAACACGATACTCATCAGGTTTGATTTCCTTGGGTACACCAATCAGCATTCGATTCTCACAGTTCTCAGTTCTTTAAGAAATGCTACCTCTAGATCGCCTCTGGCCCCAGACGTAGCACGAAATGATGGTCAGGAGAGTAGTACATTTCAGCCACTCGCTGAATTTCTTCAAAAGATACGGCGTCGATCTTCTCTAAGACTCCATCTAACCCCACAAATGGCTCTTTGTGCAACGCAAACGAAGCAAGTCGGTGAAGTCTAGCGCCCGGAGATTCCAGAGAAAGCATGACCTGTCCCTTAACCTGTCTCTTAGTCTTATCCAATTCCTCCGCAGTTAAGCCACTTGCTGCAAGTATCGATAACTCGGTTGATATAGCCTCAACTGCAGCTTGAGCTGTAGTAGGTCTTGTCGCAACGTAGACACCAGAAATACCGGCAGCACTATAGAAAGACTGATAAGTATAGATCGAATAACAGAGTCCCATCTTCTCTCTAATTTTCTGGAAAAGCCTGGAACTCATTCCGCCACCTAGGGCCGAAGACAAGAGTGCAAGTGGATATCGATCCGGATGACAATGTCCGGGCACATTTGTCCCAAATACGATGTGCGTCTGAGCAGAAGTACGTGCAACGAATGCATCCCCATGCTTTATCCCCTCTGGTTCCACAACTAAAGACACGTCATCTACATCTGAAGAGTGGGTGGGGAACAACCGGCTTACGGCCTCAACAAGATCTTCGTGGCAGAGATTGCCAGCTGCAGCCACAATAAGATTATTTCCTCGATAAGTTCTTTGGTGTAGCTCTCGGAGCTTATCGCTTGAAAGCTGTGAGACTGATGTCTTCGTGCCAAGTATTGATCGGCCGTATGGATGTCCCTGCCAAAGTTGATCAGAGTGCATCTCAAAAACCAAGTCATCCGGAGTATCCTGGACTTGGGCTATCTCTTCCAGAATTACCTCTCGTTCCAACTCTAGGTCGTTATCACTCAATAATGGTGCGAGAGTTAGGTCTGCTAGTACATCTAGAGCTTTCCCAAGATGCTCATCGAGAACCCTCGCCTGATAAGAGGTGTGTTCACGCGTCGTATATGCGTCCAGGAGTCCTCCCAAACTCTCTAAGGAGAGTGCAATCTCTGACGCTGAGCGTCTTTCCGTACCCTTGAACACCATGTGCTCAAGTAAATGGCTCACACCTGAATCAGAATCGGTTTCGTGAGCCGATCCCTGGCGTACCCATACCCCCACGGCAGCTGAACGTACTGAGGGTATATACTCACTGAGAACATGTATGCCACTAGTGAGCCGGGTTTCACAAATGTGCTCAACATCATCTGAAGAGACAGCGGTCAAGCCTGATGCCGTGCGAGACAAAGTATCCCGATGGGCAAGTAGGTTAATTCCCTCAATACAATTGCTAGGAAGGCTCAGTCTTCGATCACCTCAAGACTATCCGAGCCTTCATCCTCGACCCCGTCCTCAGAAGTACCCTCTGCCTCTTCTGCAAGGGCAGCCTTTCGAGACAATCTCAACCTTCCTTTCTCATCGATCGAAAGGAGTTTAACTCTCGTAATATCACCTCTTTTTAGCACATCTTCAGTCCGGTCAGTCCGCTCCTCTGAGAGTTCTGAGATATGACATAGGCCCTCAGTCCCTGGCATAATTTCAATGAAGGCACCGAAGGTTGTAGTGTTCTTGACTGGACCTTCGTAGATACGGCCTATCTCTGGATCTTTAACAATCGCCTCGATCATTTCCCGGGCGCGAGTTCCAGCCTCTCCCGAAACCGCGGCAATCTTAACGAGCCCGCTATCATCAATCTCTATTGTGGCGCCTGATTCATCTTGAATTGCTCGAATTGTCTTCCCCTTCGGTCCAATAATCTCACCGATCTTCTCTGGATTGATTTGGATTGACACAATGCGTGGGGCATATGTTGAAAGATCCTCTCGAGCCCCAGGCAATGTCTCATCCATGAGGTCCAAGATGTGCATCCTGGCCGTGTGAGCACGCTTGAGCGCCTCCTCGAGGATCTCCACCGTAAGACCTTCTTCGATCTTGATGTCCATCTGGATCGAGGTCACGCCATCTCGGGTGCCAGCGACCTTGAAGTCCATGTCCCCGAGCGCGTCCTCGAGACCCAGGATGTCGGTCAGGATCGCGACCTTATCACCCTCCTTGATGAGTCCCATCGCGACGCCTGCGGCGGCTGCCTTGATCGGCACGCCGGCATCCATCAGTGAGAGAGACGTGCCACAGACCGATGCCATCGATGACGAACCGTTCGACTCGAGGATCTCCGACACGACGCGAATCGTGTACGGGAAGTCGTCGTACGTCGGCAAGAGCGGCTGCATCGCGCGCTCCGCCAGGTGCCCGTGCCCTTTCTCACGCCGAGACGGTCCGCGGAACGGCTTCGCCTCACCGACGCAGAAGGGCGGGAAGTTGTAGTGGAGCATGAACGACTTGTTGATCTCTTCGCGTGAATCGATCGAATCGATCCGTTGCTCGTCACGTGACGTCCCAAGGGTGACCACGGCGAGAGCCTGCGTTTGCCCGCGGGTGAAGAGCGCTGATCCGTGCGTGCGCGGGAGCACTCCGACCTCCGACGTAATCTGGCGAACCTCATCCAAACCACGACCATCAGCGCGCTCGCCCTTGTCCAGGATCTGACGGCGCATGGTGCGCTTCTCGATCCCCCTGAGAATCTCGCCAATGTCCTTTTTCTGATCCGCGTAGGCCTCATCCTCCGCCGTCAGCGTGGCGATGACATTTTCGGTCACCGCGGCCATCGCCTGATTGCGCTCCTGTTTGTCGGCAAGGTTGAGCGCCTCGGCGACCCTGGACTCAGCGACGCCCTCCACCTTCGCCCTGAGATCCACATCGGGCTCGATTGGGCTCCACTCCATATCGGGCACAAGGTGTCCCTCGAGCAGCTCCACCTGCAGCGCGCACAGCTCCTTGATCCCGCCGTGCGCGATGTCGAGCGCCTCGAGAATGTCGGCCTCCGGCACCTCGATAGCGCCGCCCTCGACCATCGTGATGGCATCGGAAGTGCCCGACACAACGATGTCGACGTCCGAGTACTCGAGCTGCTGGAACGTCGGGTTGAGAACCCACGTGTCCTTGATCCGACCGACGCGAACCGATGCTACCGGCGTGTTGAACGGGATCTTGGACATGTTGAGCGCGACCGAGCTGCCGAGCAGCGCGAGCACATCCGCGTCGTTTTCCTGATCGGCCGACAGAATGAAGCACGCGAGCTGTGTCTCGTGCATGAATCCGTCAGGGAACAGCGGCCGAACCGGTCGGTCGATCATGCGGGCCGAGAGAATTTCCTTCTCACCGGGCTGGCCTTCGCGTTTGAAGAAGCCACCCGGGATCTTCCCTGCCGCATATGTCTTCTCCCGGTACTCTACCGTCAACGGGAAGAAGGGGAGATGCGTCGGTCCGTCTCGGACTGTCGCGGCGCACAGAACAACTGTGTCGCCGTACTGAACCAGGCATGAACCCTGTGCGAGAGTTGCCATACGGCCTATCTCGAGCGAAAGGGTTCGCCCAGCGAATTGATGCTCAATCCTTTTAATCATTCTGTTTTACTCACTTCGGTTTTACCGGGGGATTTTCCCCCGCTTAGGTTTAAATGCCGAAGGGATGCAAGAGCCGAAGGAGAGAGCGACCGCTGCCAGGGAGCACACACTTGCGTGAGCCCGTTCCGCAGCAAATTCGAAGGCCGCCTCCCAGCCGGAGCGTGCAACACCCTCGGAGGGATTAGTGCCGCAGTCCTAGATCAGCAATGAGCTCGCGATACCGTTCGATGTCCGTCTTTCTAAGATACTCTAGAAGGCGCCGCCGACGCCCTACCATTTTCAGCAGGCCTTGTCGGCTATGGTGATCCTTCTTGTGAGCCTCAAAGTGGGTCCGGAGATCATTGATGCGAGCCGTAAGAATCGCTACCTGGACCGGGGCACTTCCACGATCATCTTCGTGGATTTGGTACTTTACAATAATATCTTCTTTGACGATCGCCATTAGCGTCGTGCCTCCGCGAGAGTCTATCGCTTCAAGGGAAGCTTAATTTTCTAGTCGAAAAGCTAGACTGATCTTGCTCTTTCGTCTACTGCACGGTGAGCTGTCTGTACATCCTGTCCCATTTGTGCAATCAGTTGCTGAGGGCTGTCGAACGATACGATCTCTCTGAGGAATTCTACAAATTCCACCGTTACTTCAGATCCATAGATATCTCGATCAAAGTCTAAGAGATGAACCTCTACGCTTGGAGAAAGTCCTTTGAAGGTTGGGCGTGGTCCCAGATGTAGCGCACCCGGATGTCTCTCGCCCTCTACCCTGCACTGCACCGCATAAATTCCCGGACGTGGCATGAGCTTATCTTTATCGGAGACCGAAAGGTTAGCGGTCGGAAACCCAAGCTGACGACCCCGCTTCTCTCCATAAACTACCGTGCCGCAGAAAGAGTATGGACGGCCAAGACATAGCTCCACTTCGTCCATACGACCCGCATCAACTGCAGCACGAATCCGAGTTGAAGAAACTACAGCACCACCGGCCTCAACAGGTTCTACAACATCGACTTGAAAACCCAGTTCTGCTCCAAGCTCTCTCAGCGTATCAACGTTACCTGACCGATCACGACCAAATCCATGGTCATGGCCAATTACGAGTTCCTTAACGTGAAAACGTTCAACCAATATTTCTTTGACGAATTGGAGTGGCTGGTATCTTGAAAGCAGTTTATTGAAGGCAATGAAGACGGCGTAGTCTAGGCCGCTCTCGCTAAGGATTTCCTTCTTCTCCAGTGATGTGGTAAGTGACTGTACAGCTGATTCTGGCCTCAGAACTTTTAAGGGATGCGGTTCAAAGGTCACAAGTACACTTCGCCTCTTAGCAACTCGCGCTCTCTCACTTATCTCCCGAAGTATCATCCAATGGCCCAGATGGATACCGTCGAAGGTGCCGACAGTCACAACGCTCCCAACATCATCAGGGACCCCGGACGTGTGTGACCATCTACTATGCCTCACTGAACAAAGACCTTTCTCGGTTGAAGATAACCCTCCCTAGCTTCAGCAATGGCGATAAGAATCTCCTCTTTCGATACAGCCACAAGTTTGGATGTAACTGGGTCTTCAAATGGGATGGTCTTCCCACAGGCAAGCTTCTCTGCGTCGATCTGACTGACCTCCACTGAAGGCAGATGCCCTACAGCTCTCAAGGGATCGATTGATCGCTTCTCGATTCTAGACCCATCAGAGAATTGATCGACCTTGACCGCATCCTCTACCGAAAAATCACCAACCGAAGTGCGGCGTAGTTCGACTAAATGAGCTCCGACTTTCAGTTTATCGCCTATATCCCTAGCCAGAGATCTGACATAAGTACCGCTAGAGCAACGCACGCGGAAACGTACGGTTGGTAGATCCATACCAAGTAACTCAAGTTGGTGAATCCTTATATTCTGGGCTGGGAGATCAACAAATTCGCCACGTCTAGCGCGCTGATGCATCGGCACTCCCTTAATCTTCTTTGCAGAGAATTGAGGAGGGATTTGTTCTAGGTCACCCTGGAATGAATTAAGTACCTCATCAACTTGATCAGCGGTAAGACATTCCCACCCTCTAGACTCATCGATCACGTCTCCTTGAGCATCTTCAGTCGTTGTTGAAACCCCTAGTAATGCCACAGCATCATAGGACTTATCCAACCCGACCAAGTATTCTGATAACCGAGTTGAATAACCAACGCACATTAGAAGCAACCCTGACGCGAACGGATCCAGAGTACCTGTATGTCCGACCTTCCGGGTCACCAATGCACGGCGCAGCATGGTAACAACATCGTGGGATGTTGGTCCCGAAGGTTTATCGACAGGAAGAACAAAGCCCAAGTCCGGGCCAACATAACTCACTCGTGATATTCCTCGTCTTCATCCAAATCTGGATGAACCACATCAGAGAGGATTTCCTCAATACGGCGGGCTTGGTCTAATGAGTGGTCTTTCTGAAATCGCAATTCTGGGACACGACGTAAGTGTAGTAACCGGCCGAGTTCCCCACGAAGAAATGCTGCTGCAGCTTCGAGCCCGACGAGCGACTCGCCCAATCCATCATTCGTATTCTGAGCACGGACGTAGACCCGGGCTGAGCTCAAATCCCCAGCGACCTCGACGCTCGTAATAGTCACTGGACCAACCCGAGGATCTCTCACTTTCCTGTGAACCAACTCAGAAATCTCACGCTTAAGCTGTTCATTGAGTCGGGCTAAGCGCTTAGTCACCATTAGTGGACCCTCTTCTGCACCGAGACGATAAGAGCCTTTCCATTACGCTCCACAAAACTGTCCATTTTGTCCAAGACAGATTCTGCATAGCGCCCATTCGAAGCGACTAGGGCTATAGTCAGTTGAGCTCTCTTATGTACATCTTGAAAAGCAGTTTCGGCCACAGAAACGTTGAACTTATTCCGCAAACGGTCCTTCAAGGATCTGAGAATTGATCGCTTCTCTTTGAGCGACGAACATTCCGGGAAATTCAACTCCCAAGTGGCTGAGGCAATAACCATCTAACCTATGCCCCTGTGAGTAACTGCCTTAGGAAATCAGGACTTCGCAGATTAAGTATCTGAGAATCATGAGTGATACTAATTGAGAGTCCGGGCAACTTCCTGAACCGTGTAGCATTCAATGAGATCCCCAACCTTCACATCATTAAAGTTCTTGACACCGATGCCACACTCAAATCCCTCTCGAACTTCTTTCACATCGTCCTTGAAACGCTTTAGCGAACTCAGTTCGCTATCGTAGATCACTATCCCATCACGGATGATGCGCGCATGACCCTTACGGTCCATTCGACCTTCAGATACATAACACCCGGCAATTGTGCCCAGTTTCGTGATCTTGAAGGTTTCGCGAACCTCCGCCGTACCTTCTACCGTCTCTCTTCGCTCTGGCGCAAGCATCCCTTCAAGTGCCGCTGTTATTTCATCTACAGCTTCGTAGATCACATCATAAACACGAATCTCCACACCCTCTCTATCCGCTGATTGACGTGCTGCGGTTTGGGGACGAACACTAAAGCCTAGGATTACTGCCCCTGCCGTCTGCGCAAGAAGCACATCAGATTCATTGACTGCACCAACTCCTCGATGGACGATATCGACTTGTACTTCATCGGTACCTATTTGTTCGAGGGCATCTGATAGTGCCTGAACAGAACCATCCACGTCCCCCTTTATAACCAAGGGAAGAGTTGAAAGCTCGCCTGCCGCAGCAAGTGCCCCGAAATCCCCTAGGTTAACAGCACGTTCGCGAATACGCAGTTGCTTTTCTCTTTCCAAACGCTGCCGTTTCTCTGCGATCTCTGAAGCACGATCAGGATTGATCACCTGAAATATGTCTCCAGCTTGAGGCACACCACCGGCGCCTAGAACCTGCACTGGCATCGCTGGGCCAACTTCGTCAATGCTATGCCCGCGCTCATCGAGGAGAGCTCTCACTCTACCGTCGAAAAATCCACAGATAAACGAGTCCCCTACTTGCAGTGTACCACTCTTAACGAGCACTGAAATGACAGGACCCTTACCAACATCTAGTTGAGCTTCAATAACCGTGCCCTGAGCGTCTCGGTTAGGATTTGCCTTGAGTTCAAGCATTTCCGCTTGGAGTAGTACTTTTTCAAGTAGTTCTTCGACCCCTTCTCCCGTCTTGGCTGACAGATCAACCGCAAGCACATCTCCTCCAAAATCTTCGACATTAATATTGTGCTGTAATAGACCTTGTTTGACCCTGTTTGAGTCGGCAGCTGGAAGATCAATCTTATTAATGGCAACGATTACAGGCACACCTGCATTGGCTGCGTGAGAGATTGCCTCGACGGTTTGCGGCATGACAGAGTCGTCTGCAGCAACTACTAGGATCACGACATCAGTTATCTCTGCACCTCGCGCTCTCATTGCAGTAAAAGCAGCATGGCCCGGAGTATCCAAGAAGGTGATGCTACGACCTCCCTCAATATCTACATGATAAGCTCCGATGTGTTGGGTGATCCCACCCGCCTCACCAGCAACCACATTTGTGTCCCTAATACGATCCAATAGGAGGGTTTTTCCATGGTCAACATGCCCTAGGACGGTAACAACCGGAGAACGCGGTTTCAGATCTTCAGGTGCATCTTGCACTTCTTCAAACTCCGGCTCCGCAACGTACTCTTCCTCTCTAATGGCAATAAAATTGAACTCTTCCAGCAACATTTCGATCTGATCAAAATCAAGCCGCTGATTAATGGTCACTAGAAGACCTAGGTTTTTGAACGCAGACCCGATGATATCGGTCGAGGATACATCAATGAGGTCAGCTAACTCTGCAATTGTAAGGAACTCATTCACCCGAACCGTTGTACGCTCCCGTTCTTCCTCCTGTCGTTCCTGCTCAACCTGAGCTTCTTGCTCTTCAACTGTTTGACGTCCCTTCTTCTTCTTTCGTTTTTTCGCAGAACCTCCTTTGATCTCAGCCATGACGCGTTGGATGTTTGACTGCACAGCATCCTTGTCGACACGCTGTCGCTTCTTGCCCTTCTTCTTATCCTTGCGCTGCCGGCGACCATCAGCGGTGTAGCCCTCAGCCTGAATCCGAACCTGGCCACCTGGTCCCGCACTGGCAGCAGGAGAGGGAGTCGGTTGACGAATTTTCCTGACCGGGCCACCCTCACGAGCCGGCTCAAGAGGCTCCGCTTTATCTGATACCGAAGGATCTTGGATTTCGATCTTTTCTTCAATCACCTCGGAGGCCGGTGAGTTTTCACCTTCATCAAACGCACTATCCGTTTCCGTCGGTTCTACCTCATCTGATTGCAGCCCATCTAGATCCTCAAGAACTTCTGTAGTGGCTGGGCTCAGATGAATATCAAGATCCAAATCTTCTGACTCAGAATCTTCTTCATCCTTCTTAGCTTCCGGGGACGGTGGGTCACCAGCTGTTATATCTTCTAGCTCAGGCATATCTGCCACCTCAGCGCCTTCCCCATCGGTTAATCCCTCTCCCAACTCAACATCAGACTCAGTTATAACCTCAGGATCCGGTGGTGGGATTTCGGATGCCCGACGACGACGACGACGACTGGGTGCGGGCGACGCTTCTTCTAATACTGCCTGAATCGCCGTAGCTGGATCAGAATGGCCAGCTCTTCGCTCACGCTCAATCTTTGCAAGAACCTTAGCCTGTTGGGCATCGTTGATAACTGAACGTACACCGGAAACAGGGATCCCCATCTGCCGAAGCAGCGCTATGAGAGCATTAGCTTCTACTCCAAGGTCTCTTGCAAGCTCCTGGACACGCATTCTTTACCTAATCCCTCCCCTCATCCACCATGATTTCACCATCTATGCTTTCCAAGAGTCGCCCCGCTAGGGATGCATCTGTTACTGCAACCGCTGTTATTGGAGCCTTCCCAATCGCAGCTCCCAATGTTGCTCTGTTCCCAAGCAACACCTGGGGGATTATCCGTTTGCGCATGGTTCGCCTAATCTTGTCCAGCTGAGCTAACGAAGCATCTTCAGCCATCAAGACTATTCGCGCCTCACCTCGACTTATCGACCGACGAGTAGCGGCGGTTCCGGGAGCAACTGCACCAGCCCGTCGCGCCAAGCCTAGAATTTGGAGGGCCTCAGTCATCCGATTCTTCCGGGCCTAAAGCTTGTTCTCCAATTTCATCTAACACAGCATTAGCATTCCCTTGAACCTCTTCAGAATCCTCGGTCTGGGTTCCCTCTTTACCTCCATTAGCGGCCTCACCCTCAACTACGGTCAGGGCTTCAATTAGTTCTAGAATGCGGTCAGTGCCCTGCTCACCAAGCCCTTCAATCCCTAAGAAATCCCTTCGCTCAAGGTCGATTATTTGAAGAAACGTCTCGTAACCCGCTGCTGATAGGGCCCCCAGCGTAGATCGCTGCAGATCAAGCTCGGATAACGGGAAATCTGAAGTCTCGTATTGATCCTCAGTGCTGACACTGAGAACTGACACATCTGCACCTTTTTCGACCCATTCACGCGAACCGTAGAGATCGATCTGCCAGCCAATCAGTTGTGAAGCAAGTCGAACGTTTTGGCCATTTCGGCCAATTGCGAGGGACAGTTGGTCTTCGTCGACAATCGCAGTAATAACCTGCCTCTCAGTATCACTGATTACCTTAGAGACTCTAGCCGGAGCGAGTGCGCGTCGAGCGAAGACATCGGTGTCCGGGTGCCAAGGAACAATATCAATACGTTCACCACCCAACTCTGAAACCACAGCTTGGACCCGTGAGCCCTTCAATCCAACGCATGCGCCAACAGGATCAATAGACTCATCGCGACTATAGACAGCTATCTTCGTACGCCCACCAACCTCCCGTGAGATCTCGCGAATTTCAACAATACCCTGAAAAATTTCTGGAACCTCTAGCTTGAAGAGTGCTGCTACAAATAAGGCATCAGCCCTCGACAGAATCAGGCGTGGGCCTTTTGGAGTCTCTTCTACCTTCTTAAGCACTGCTCGGATTGGATCGCCCTGGCGGAAACGTTCACGTGGATTCTGTTCTTTCCATGGAATGATTGCTTCTGCATCCCTGGAGCGGTTGAGCATAACTACCAGCTTACCTCTCTCGGTCTGCTGCACTTCTCCTGAAAGCAGCTCAGTCACCTCATCTGAGAATTCATCCCTAATGCGATCACGCTCATTATCTCGAACTATCTGCACAATACGCTGCTTGACTGCCATGACCGCATTTCGACCAAAATCTCTGAAATCCACGGGAACTTCCATCACGTCCCCAACCTCAAAGGTTTCATCATCCCAGCGAGCTTCTTCCAGTAATATCTCACTCGCTGGGTCTTCCACTTCAGCAACAACTCGGCGAAGTACTACGATATCAAATTCCCCAGTCATATCGTCTATCGCTATCTCAGCTTGGACCGTTGTGCCGTGAATGCGTCCCAGGCCTGCTAGGATCCCTTCCTTGACGAGATCAGTCATTTCCTCATCTGAAAGGTTCTTAGTCGCAGCAACGTCCCGAAACGCTGTTACGATCTGTTCTGCTTTAGCCATCTTTATCCTCTCATTTCCACTTAAAAACGAGATGGGCCTTGCGTATCTCTGACTTCGGAACCGCTATTTCGTCACCATCCAGAAGCCGGAGTCGAATCGCTGTCACTTCAACGCCACTCTCATCAACACCCAACAATTCACCCTGTAG
Source organism: Gemmatimonadales bacterium UBA7889 (assembly GCA_002501085.1). Classification (GTDB taxonomy): domain Bacteria; phylum Gemmatimonadota; class Gemmatimonadetes; order Longimicrobiales; family Gaopeijiaceae; genus UBA1142. Next base: position 13,176 of record DLRL01000035.1, on the reverse strand, counting down.
TCTCTTATCCCTTCCCGCCAACATCTCGTGCCCATGTAGTGCTACCTGTTCACCTCTGAAGCGGCTAAAATCACCAGTCCTTGTTAGTGGCCTGTCCACTCCTGGAGACGAAACTTCTAGGACATAACGCTCGGAAATAGATTCATGTGAGTCGAGCCAAGGCTCTAGTTTTCGACTAATCTGAGCACAGTCTTTAACGGTTATTCCTCTTCCGGGCACCGAATCGCACTTATCAACACGAAGCCTCAGCACAGGCCGCACAGAACTACCCGCCCAGTCAAGATCCACAAACTCGAAACCCAGATCTGCGACCTGGTTCTCTAAGCCATTTTCGATCTCCGCTATGGGACGCAAAATGCAACCTCCAATCAATCAATAGGGGTACACCGCCAGAGCGACGTACCCCATTCAACACCGAACAAAAAAGCGGGGGCGAACTTCTCCCCCACTAAAAAATAAGAACCACCTAAAGGCAGTCCCATTACTCGTCTAAGATAAACGAGGTCTCAAGCCTACTCAAGCTCCCTGATAGGGGGCAACCATCTTCTCTAGCAGCGCCAATTTACATCTCTGAGAAAATCCATCGCCCATAAGCCTAATTACTTCTTGAGAATCTTTGAGAATACGATCAAGCACCCTGGTTTAATCACTGCTCTCCTCAATTCTCTCTATCACGGCGCCCAAGGTTGTGAGACGCTCATCGATGGCTTCGTAACCTCTCTCAATTTGACCAATATTCCGGATATGGCTCGTACCGTGCGCACCTAATGCTGCTAATAATAGTGCCATGCCCGCGCGAATATCCGGGCTATCAACCACACCACCCTGGAGCGCAGTGGGGCCAACTACAACAGCCCTATGCGGATCACAGAGAATGATGGAAGCCCCCATCGAGACGAGCTTGTCTGTGAAGTACATGCGTGACTCAAACATTTTCTCATGCACCAATACACTGCCGACACATTGAGTTGCAGCTACAATCGCGATCGATGTAAGATCAGCGGGAAACGCTGGCCATGGGCCGTCATCTAGTTTTGGGACATGCCCGAATGCGTCCTTCCGGATCACGAGCTCTTTAGATCCGTATACGTGCAGGTCTGAGCCCTCTACGCTGCATTCTATACCAAGCCGACGAAAGCCCATAATCGTTGAGTCGAGATGCTCAATAGGTGCATGTTCTATGGTGATATCACTCCGGGTAACAGCCGCGAGTCCGATGAAAGATCCAGTTTCAACATGGTCAGAACCAATCGAAAAATCGGCCCCTCCGAGTTCGTCAACACCCTCAATCTCAAGGATATGTGTCCCAATGCCCTCAATCTGAGCGCCCATCTTATTCAACAACCGGCATAAATCCTGAACGTGGGGTTCAGCAGCGGCATTTCTCAATCGGGTTCGACCTCTCGCACAAACTGACGCCATAATCGCGTTCTCAGTACCTGTGACTGAAGGCTCGTCCAAAAAAAGGTCCGTAGCGATAAGTTCATCCGAGGTAATCGTGAAGCCACCGTTAAGGGCTACTGTAGCACCCAGAGCTTCAAACGCCATGAAATGCGTGTCCATTCTACGCCGCCCGATCACATCTCCCCCGGGAGGTGGTAGTTCGACTTTACGGAAACGGGCCAAAAGAGGGCCCGCGAGCAGCAGTGAAGCCCGTATTTTACTCGCTAGCTCCCTATCCACCGCACCTGTTTTCACTCCACTTGTGTCAACAATCAGTTCGTTTCTTCCGATCCATGACACGTCACTGCCTAAAGCTGTAAGTATGTCTATGAACGTGAGAACGTCCAGTATTCTAGGCACATTGCGGAGTGTGACTGGGCCCTGGGATAAGAGTGTTGCTGCCAAGCACGGGAGCGCTGCGTTCTTATTGCCCGCAGGCCTTATCCGGCCCTCAAGATGACACCCACCTTCTACCGCGAAAGTCCCCATGGTCTCCGGGAAAAGCAGTGATGGAGGGACACACGGTTGCCGGTTTTGTGACCCCGCCGTAGGAGTCCGAAGATACCGCCCGTCTCTGTCCAACAGCAACCTATTGATTGCCTTTTCGTCTGATCTGTTGATTTCCGACATTGCCTTTTCAGGACAACCTCCCCTCATGTCATGTGGGATATGATGGGAAATGCAGGATGTGTGCCACTGCCTCTTCTGAGATACACAGAGTGGTCTTTGACCTAGATATTTGAGTGACTAGATCGTTAAACTTCACTCATGCTACACGGACTACCCGAAACTCTGCAGCTGAACACGCTCCAAGACCCTGCTGTTATCTCGACTCTAGCAGATATTGCGATGATCCTGGTGGGCGTTGCAGTCCTCGTGGTATCTGTGGCCCTGGTACTTCTAGCGCTTAGGGTCAACGCTACCCTCAAGAGTCTAAGCCAAAACCTTGGCCCAGTGTCAGATCGGGCTCGCTCAATATCAGACAATGTAGAGTTTATTACTCAGGCCCTTAGAACGGACGTGGAGCGTTTGAATACATCCGTGAAGGCATTGAATGATAGGCTACACCAGGCCTCAGGCCATATGGAGCAGCGTATCGAAGAATTCAATGCATTGATGGAAGTGATACAGGGCGAAGCAGAGGGTGCCTTCATCAAGACAGCAGCCGCAGTCAGAGGGGTGAGAAAGGGCGCTCAGAAGCTGAGCAAAGCTGCAAGAATAAAGACGCAAAGAACAGAAACCAGTGATCAAGAAGCCGACGCTAAGGATTCAGATTCCGAATCTCTTCAGTAATGCTGTAGACATGCCACTGCAAGGATTACTGTCCTTATTCGTTCCTCAGTTGCTTGATTAGTAGGTCTCGCGCAAGCCTTGGATCTGCTGTACCTCCTGAGCTCTGCATTACTTGTCCGACTAGGTATCCAAGAATCTTTGATTCCCCGCCACGATATCTAGCTACCTCCTCTGAACGCTTGGCCAATACCTCTGTCACCCAGCTCGTTAGTTGACCAATGTCTTGCTCCTGCATCAAGCCCCGTGCCTCAATGATATCTGAAGGACTACCGCCCTCTTGTGCGAGGATAACCAGCACACTCTTAGCTGCGGATTCAGATACTACTCCTCTCTCTATAAGCCCTATGAGTGCTGCTATTTGAGCTGGACGAACCGGGACAGTTTGAGCGTTTTCTCTGCGCTGATTCATCAACCCTTGCAAGGGACCTACAACCCACTTGGCAGCGACCTGTGGATCTATATGGATTCCTACCAACTCTTCAAAGTAGTCAGCATTAGCAGCAGACTGGGTAAGCACTTCTGCGTCGTAATCTCTTAGTTCATAGACCTTCTTGAAACGAGAGCAACGAACTCGGGGAAGCTCCGGCAGGGATTCAAGCACTGTGGTAACCTGCTCCTGGGTTACCCGCACTGGAGAGAGGTCAGGTTCAGGGAAGTAACGGTAGTCATGACTTTCCTCTTTCGATCGCATCTTCCGGAGTTCCTCCCTGTGGTCATCCCAACGCAGGGTCTGCTGTCCCACCACACTTCCAGCCTCAAGGGTAGCTATCTGCCGCGCGATCTCCAGAGATAACGCACGCTCAACCCCTGAGAATGAATTCACATTTTTGATTTCCGTCTTGTTTCCAAGCCTAGGAGATCCGGACCTGCGCACTGAGACATTGGCATCAACACGGAGATCGCCCTCTTCCATATTGCAATTGCTAGCACCTACATACTCAAGGGTCTGTTTGAGTTCACCTAAGAACAATCGGACATCTGCAGCTGTTCGAAGATCAGGCTCAGTAACAATTTCAACGAGAGCTGTACCTGCTCTATTTAGATCAATCGCAGATGCTCTAGGCACCCTGTCATGGAGCAATTTACCGGCATCTTCCTCGATATGGACTCTCCGTATCTTTACGGATGTGTCACCTTTTGATCCGGGAAACGTCACACTACCCTTCGTCGCCAGCGGGTGTTCGAATTGGGTGATCTGGTAACCTTTTGGTAAATCTGGATAGAAGTAGCTCTTCCGGGCCCAAACACTTTCAAAATGGATAGTGCACCCGAACGCGAGGGCAGTTCGAAGGGCAAGATCCACGATCTCAGAGTTCAAGACTGGCAGCGCACCCGGTAGCCCTATACAGACTGGACAAATATGCGTATTCGGTTCACCACCAAAGACTGCTCTATCACTGCAAAACAGCTTGTACTCGCTCTTGAGCCGTACGTGGATCTCGACACCGATCACTGCTTCCCAGTTCAAGTATCTTCCCTGTAAGAAGCTTCTAGCGCACCTGCGGCTGCTATGATGTGGCTCTCGCCCCACCAGGGCCCGAGCAATTGACCTCCGAGTGGCAGTCCTCCCACCGTCCCTATAGGCACTGAAAGTCCTGGTATACCAGCAAGGTTAGCAGTGACCGTAAAGACGTCGGACAGGTACATAGCAACCGGATCTAGAACGCGTTCGCCAAGCGGAAAAGCCGGTGTGGGAGAGGTCGGAGTAAAAAGTACATCCACCTCATTAAATGCGGCTGTAAAGTCGTGCGCTATGCTAGCTCTGGTGCGCTGGGCTGTTCCGTAATATGCGTCGTAGTAACCGCTTGACAGTACGTACGTGCCCAGCATAATCCTCCGCTTGACCTCGGCACCGAAATTCCCCCGCGTAAGTTCATACATTCGGTCAAGTCCTTCAGCAGGCAAGCGAGCGCCAAACCTCACACCATCATATCTCGCGAGATTACTGGATGCCTCTGCTGTTGCAAGAACGTAATAACAGGGAATAGCAAATTCTGTATGAGGCAGGGATACTGGGCGAACCTCAGCTCCCGCGGCTACGAGCCGCTCACACGCATCATCAAGTAGTGCACGAACAGGAGGATCAAGTTGCTCTGGGAAGTACTCAGTAGGGATACCTACAACCATCCCCTCAATACCCTGAACCGCGGCGTCTCTGTACCTCGGCACTGGTTTTTCTGCTGAAGTTGAATCCCGGGTATCATGTCCAGACACAACCTCTAGAAGTAGAGATGCTTCTAGGACTGTGGCGCCGATCGTCCCAATTTGGTCCAGTGAAGATGCGAATGCGATTAGGCCATATCGACTGATACGGCCGTAGGTGGGCTTTATACCCACTACACCACAAAATGCTGCTGGCTGCCTGACCGACCCACCTGTATCAGACCCCAAGGCCATCCGAACATACCCTGCAGCCACCGCCGCTGCAGATCCACCGGAACTCCCCCCAGGAACAAGGCTCCGGTCTACCGGATTCAAAGTGGGACCGAAGGCAGAGTTTTCAGTCGATGAGCCCATTCCAAATTCGTCCAAATTTGTCTTGCCAGCAATCAAGGCGCCCGCTCGTCGAAGCCTCCGCACGACAGTTGCTTCGTAGGGAGATCTGTAGCCTTTCAAGATGCGAGAACCACACGTTGTCGGAAGCCTTTTTGTACAAATATTGTCCTTGAGCGCAACCATCACACCCTCAAGTGGGCCTTGGCCACAAGCCTCCAAATCTTCTGGCTCAGCAACTGCCAGGAATGCATTCAAGCCCTCCCGACCACCTTCCAGTTCCTTAATATCATCAAGCGATCGAAATCCTGATCCCCCAAAATTCAGAACCTCAGAACTACTGAGGACTTTGTCCTGAAGACTCACTGATCTCCAGAGGGGTGAACACCCGGAGGAGCAGGAACTACGAAGAAACCCTCCTTCCACTCAGGTGCGAAATCTGCTGGTATCTCACGAAGCTTATCCGGGCCCTCGACATGCTCACGGGAGACAGACTCGAGTTTTGATCCAATCTGGGATGAATCTTCAGGTCGTTTAGTTGATCCTAGATCCCGAAGCGAATCCACATGCCGCAGGATGGCATTCAGGTCTGATGTGAGACGCTCGAGTTCGTCGTCTTCAAGATGGAGTCGGGCGAGTTCTCCTATCCTCTGAACATCCCTAGCAGAAACACTCATGGCCAATCTTTCTCCAGGTCCGCGTATCGAAGAAGTAATTTCTTCTCCCCCACATCATCGAATTTGACCTTCACCTTCATGTCACGTCCGAAGCCAGAGATCTCCATAACTGCCCCAGACCCGAAGGTTTGATGTATAACTCGTTCCCCTAACACAAACCCCGGAGAGTCTTGGTTCATGTCGAACACTTCGTCCTGTTCGTGCGAGATCTTGTAGCCACGGTTCTGCACGGCAATGGGCTTAGAGTAACGTCCGGAGGATAGCCAGTTACTCTTACGATATTCTAGCAATTTGTCTGGGATCGCTGAGACGAATGAGGAGAGAGAACCATAAGTAAAATCACCTGCACGTCTTCTTTGCCGAGCCCAAGACATGAATAGCTTATCTTCGGCCCTGGTGATCCCAACGTAGAAGAGACGCCTTTCCTCTTCTAGAGCATCCGCTTCATCATAAGCTCGACTAAGCGGGAAAAGGCCCTCCTCAAGCCCAGCGATAAACACCAAACTGAACTCTAGTCCTTTTGCGTTGTGGAGGGTCATTAGCGTCACGGTTTCAGATCCCGGATCAAGACCATCCAGATCTGCAATCAGCGCCACTTCTTGAAGAAAGAGGTCGAGTTCGGTGAAGGTATCTATCCCATCAGGTTCGATGGTTTGAGCAAGGGTTGCATCAAAGTCGAGCGTGCCGGCAATGAGTTCTATCACATTACGTACACGGTCCTCTCCATCTGGGCCTTCATTATTAAGATGTTTGATGAGACTAATATCTTCCACGAGTCCCTCAAGCATTTCTCCTATTGTCGCCTGGGTAGCACGTAGACTTAGCCGGCGCATCAGATCAGCAAATTGCTTAAGGCCACGGACTCCCGCAGTACGGATGCCAGGAACCTCCTCAGCCCTCCCCGCAGCCTCTAGCATCGTGATGCCTTGATCCACAGCCCATCGGGTCAGATGCTCGAGTGTAGTGTGGCCGATACCTCTCCTTGGATAATTCACGACTCGGTCGAATGCCGTTTTGTCTTTTGGGTTTGATATCAGTCTGAGATATGCAAGAACATCTTGAATCTCTCTACGCTGGTAGAACCGTAGCCCACCCACCACTTGATAAGGCATCCGGGCTCGAAGGAAAGCATCCTCCAAAGCTCTTGCTTGAGCATTTGTCCTGTATAGGACTGCACAATCACAGATCGATAGGCCCTGGGTACTTTGGATTTGGTCTTGAATTTCGCTGGCTATCCACTGTGCCTCGTCTTTTTCATTTGAGGTTTCGACCAATGTGATCTTATCCCCACCCTTGCGACTCGCCCTAAGAATCTTCTTGGGCCGATTCACATTCTCACCAATAACCGCGTTTGCCGCACTGAGGATTGACTCTTTGGATCTGTAGTTAATCTCGAGGGGCACTACACGCGCGGACGGAAACGCGGTTTCGAAGTCGAGGATGTTCCGAACATCCGCTCCACGCCAGGCGTAGATCGATTGGTCAGGGTCACCAACAACCATGAGGTTCCCATGCGCCCGAGCTAATAACTCCACGAAACGAAACTGGGCACGATTCGTATCCTGGTATTCGTCTACCAAGATGAAAGAGAAACGCCCACGATAGTGCTCTAGGAGGTCTCTGTAGCCTTCCAGAAGTTCTACCGGCTTCATTAGAAGATCATCGAAGTCAAAGGCATTCTGAGCCTGGAGGGCTCCTTGATACGCAGAAAAAACTTGGCCCACCGTTCGGATGAAAAGCTCAGAGCCACTTTGAGTCTCTAGCTGGAACGTCTTGTCATCCTCCAGCCGATTTTTCGAGTTGCTGATCTCCGCACGTATGGCCTTAGGATTCCAGCGCTTCAAATCAAGTCCTAATTCTTCTTGAACCGACTTAATGACCCGAAGAGATTGGTCGGAATCAAAGATACTAAAGCTTCGATCCCAACCGAGACGATCCGCATGTCTTCTTAAAAGACGGGCTCCCATAGCGTGAAAGGTTCCCATCCACATTCCTATAGGCTCAGAGCCAAGAAGCTTCGTGATACGTTCCCGCATCTCCGCTGCTGCCTTATTTGTGAAGGTTACCGTGAGAATTTTCTTAGGGGATATTCCGAACTCTTGGATGAGGTGGCATACACGCGCTGTTAGTACACGAGTTTTCCCTGATCCGGCTCCTGCCAACACAAGTAGTGGGCCCTCGAAATGGGAGGTCGCCTCGAGCTGGTTTGTGTTCAGGCCAGCGAGATGAAGACGGGAGGCTGAATCACCCATCGATGGCAGGAAAGCGGATTGGGAACACCCTCCCCTCACGGTCTTCCAAAAATTCGAAAACCCTCAAGCCCCGGTATCCGCGACCCATCCTCTAGAAACTTCTTACTCCGGAGTCAGTCGCTCACACCCGACATACGGGTGAAGGACGTCGGGTAAACGAACAGTGCCATCACTCTCCTGGTAACTCTCTAAGAGAGCAGCCATAATGCGTGGCAACGCTAGGCCAGAGGCATTAAGAGTGTGTACAAAAATCGGTTTTTCAGACTGGCTTGGCCGAAATCTCAAGTTGGCACGGCGTGCCTGATAGTCCGTAAAGGTCGTACAGCTTGAGACTTCTAGCCACTGGCCAACCGCAGGCGCCCAAGCCTCTAGGTCATAGGTCATCGCACCACTAAAACCGAGATCTCCACTAGAAATCAATATTCTTCGGTGATGCAATCCGAGACGCTCCAGTAGAACTTCAGCCTCACGAGTCAACTCTTCGAGAGCTTCCCGGCTGCGCTCAGGATGCTCATAGCGCACCAACTCAACCTTGTCGAATTGGTGCATACGCAAGAGTCCCCTCGTGTCCTTCCCCGCAGCACCCGCCTCCCGACGAAAACAAGGTGAGTACCCAGCATACCGGACAGGGAGATCCTTCCCACTAAGAAGTTCATCCCTGTGGAGGTTCGTAATCGGTACTTCAGCTGTAGGGATCAGCCAAAGATCATCGCGCGTAGTCACATAGGACTCTTCTTCAAACTTCGGCAATTGTCCGGTTCCAATCATTGCCTCTCGGGTAACCAAGTACGGGACGCGCACTTCAGTATACCCGTGCTCTCCTGTATGCACGTCTAGGAAATAATTGATAAGGCCCCTCTGTAGTCGGGCACCCATACCCTTAAGCACAGAGAAACCTGACCCGCTAAGCTTAGAGCCACGTGTGAGGTCAAGGATGTCGAGACCGGTTCCTAGTTCCCAGTGTGGTAGAGGCTCAAAGTCGAATGTGGGCGGATCACCCCATATTTTTTCTGTCCTATTCTCATCTTCACCACCCTCAGGTACTTCGTCGAGTGGTGTATTCGGGATTGTAAGTAAAAGATCTTGAAGTTTCTGGTCGATGGTCCGGATTTTGTGATCGATCTCAGAGATTCGGTCACCCGTAACCCTCATTGTTGTAACTAGTTCTTCGGCGTCCTCACCCTTTCGCTTGAGTTCACCCACTTGTTTCGATGCTGTATTCCGCTCGGCCTTCAGTTCGTTGACCACCATCAACCCCTCACGACGCTCCTTATCCAACAAAAGTACGTGTTCAACGATAGGAACTAACTCAGAGTCCCTCTTAACTAATGCATCACTTACAGCTTCTGGCTCGAGACGGAGACGTCGGATATCAAGCATCAGTCCCTCGGTATCAAGCGACGGCTGTTACACACCGGACTCGCGTCATAAACAAAAGTCAAGTTCCCGTTTTCTACATCTATCAGTGTGGGTTCAAATCTGGCGTAGTAGTAACAGCGACTTCCGAATGCACCTTGGGCCCGATCCGTACGAATTACATATACAGTTCCAGATCGTACTGATACAGGCTGATCTACAGAGTAAAGGGTGGTGTCCGCCGGGGCCTCAACCACTTCTTCACGTCGCTTACCCGGTATAGCGGCTAATCGGGCTGCCGAGGACACCCCAAGTGCACTCGGTGGCAGAAGGACCAGCTCACCACCACGCGTATCCAAAGCGATATCCCAGGTCCCAGTAGCGGTCGCAGCCTCAATACGGACCGGGCCAAGCGTTCCTGGTCTGAAATTGAAACCTGAGTCCATATTCATCTCTGGACGGGCGAGGGAATAGAGCAGTACGGTATCTGCCTGAAGATCCCACCTGATCTCAAAAGGATCATCATTGCAAGCAGTCGCAGCCAAGAGTACCAGAACCGCCACATTGATAACTAGAGAAGCTCGCACAAACTTTATCACACGAAGAAATTGATGCTGCTGTAGCACGTTATTGGTCCTTAGCTTGAGTAGAAAAAGCTGGGGCAAGTTGCCAGAAATCCAATAGTGGTGTCAACCCCGCAAATCCCTTTAATTACTTGACTTTACCCCCCGCGCCAGGCAGGTTCCCAACTCGTCGTTATGAGCCCTATCGCACCCGTTGAAAACTAAGAAGTCAGAGGCTTTGAGACGGAGGCAAACAGCACCGGACCTCTCAGCTCATCCAACTGGTAAGGGGGTATACCAGTGATCTATGAAAGGCCCCCTAGTCCGGATGACATCGTGTACTACCCATTGGAGTAACAGCAAAAAAAGTTTCTGACGACTATCTTATCTGATCCTCAAACCGATAGAAATTACTTGGCTGAATCCAAGGTATCCTCAAAGCGTTCTGATGACGACTTATTCGTTGTTATCCTTGCCGGGGGGATTGGTTCTCGCTTTTGGCCAGCAAGCACCCCGGATCGCCCCAAACAACTCTTGGCGCTCGCAACCGATTCCCCGTTAGTCGTGGACACCTTGCGACGCGGTGCGGGAATTGTACCAGTAAACCAAGTTCGATTGTTAGCCAATGCCCGATTGACGGCATCGTTTCAAGCACTCCCCGAACAGTGGGAAGACGACGTCTATTGGATAGAGCCTCGAGCTAGGGGCACGTGCCCCGCACTTGCGTGGGCAGCTTGGTCAATAGAGAGAGAGTGCCCTGGTGCGGTAATGATCTCACTCCACTCGGATCATTTGATAGAGCCGCTTGACGATTTTCAGCGAACGATCTCCGCCGCAGTGGAATTCGCCCGAAACAGGGAGATCCTAGTCTGTATAGGAGCTGTGCCGGACCGGATTGAAACCGGATATGGCTACATACAGCCGGGGGAATCCATCGCCCTAGAGAGTGAGATAGAAGCTTCTACAGTTTCAGCATTCCACGAAAAACCAAACACCGCTAATGCGGAACGGTACCTACGAGAAGGTTATTTATGGAACACTGGAATGTTCGTATGGAAAGCATCAACCTTCCTTGATGAAGTAAGAGTCAATGCCCCAGAGATTGGTGCCTGCCTACCCCTTTTAGAGGAGAGCCCAGAAGCCTTCTTTGATGCAGTACCAGAAGGCCCTGTAGATACGATGGTCCTCGAACGATCTGCACATGTTGGGGTGGTTCAGGCAAGTTTCTCTTGGGATGACATGGGGAGCTGGGAATCCTTGGCTCGGAATAGGGCGCCAGATGAGGATCACAACGTGGTGGTCGGTGATGGCGTTGTGAGAGAGGGGTCAAACAATATCGTCTTCTCGGAAGCCGGGCAGGTTGTTCTCTTCGGAGTTGATAATCTTGTGGTTGTTCGCACGGATGAGGCCACCTTGGTTATGCCACGGGACCGGGCTTCTGACCTCAAGACTCTGTTCAAGAAGCTTGGGGGATGACCCGATGACTCCGACCAATCTGTACCTCTTTGAAGATAGACGTGCCCGTCGGTGGGCGCCCTTCTCACTCACCCGCCCGGCTGGGGAACTCCTATTCGGTTGCCTGACCCTTCGAGAGCGAGCTGAGCAGATCTTTGGAATGGAATGTCAGGGGCATTTATCACGCCATGCATTGGTTGGATTCGATGAACCAGACAGTGCCGTAGCTATTTCCTTAGATGATGTCTCTGAAGACACTACACGAATCATGATATCAAGCCGGGCAGTGCCAGATTTCCAAGAAGTCGAGGTACCGACTGAGCCGGCCTGGATCATGGTAAATGGAATACCCGCGGGATGGGTCTTACCACCGGGAACAGAACTTCCATCAGAGCTTTCACTGAGAGATCCTTCGATTAATCCAGGCTATTCGAAAACGCTTGAACTCAAAGGGGAAATGATAGAGCACCCCTGGAATCTATTAGCCCGTAATCCTGCTCGAATCCAGACAGATATAGAGATGTTGTGGCCTCAACACTCGGTACCTGACGGATCGATTCTCATCGGGGATGGGCCGGTATCCCTAGGTTCAGGAGCTGAGGTGGAGCCAGGCATAGTGTTTGACACTAGGCAAGGCCCTATCCGCTTGGCTGAAAACACCCGGGTCGAGGGACCTGCCCGACTTACTGGCCCACTTTTTATCGGTCCTAAAAGTGTCATTCATGGAGGTAGGGTTGGGACTTCATCCATCGGTGCCGTGTGCCGCATACATGGCGAGGTCAGCAACAGTGTATTCATCGGTTTTTCCAATAAATCTCATAGCGGATACATAGGCCACTCACTCGTTGGCCGTTGGGTCAACTTGGGCGCATTCACTACGAATTCTGATCTCAAGAACAACTACGGACCTGTTAGGGTTTGGACACCCGAGGGTCACTTCGATACAGGACAGATGAAGGTGGGTTGTTTCTTAGGTGACCATGTCAAAACCGGTATTGGAATGACCTTGAATACAGGGACTGTTGTTGGAGCTGGAAGTAATCTTTTCGGTAATGTGATGCCCCCTTCAAAGGTACCTGCCTTCAGTTGGGGCTCGGGAGATCATCTGGCGCGGTATCGGCTGACTGAATTTTTGGCAACGGCAAAACAGGTCATGGCACGTCGGAAGATCGAGCTAACTCCAGGCGTGATTAAGATCCTAGTGAAGGCCTGGGAAAGAACAGCTGAACGGCTCGCCGAGTAAGTCACCTCTATGGTAAATCTTCACGCAAACCGAGCAAGGAATCGGACTAGTAGATGAAGGTAGCTGTGCTCGGGAGCGGAAGCCGAGGGAACTCCACTTTGATCTGGGCCGGGAACACCCGCCTACTCGTTGATGCTGGCTTTAGTGGTCGTGATCTAGCTCGACGCCTGGGGGCGCTAGATATAGAGCCAGACTCGATTGATGGTATCATCGTGACGCACGACCATGGGGATCACACAAGGGGAATCGGAGTATTTGCCAGACGCCACGGGGGCCCTATCTACATGACTTCATCTACCCACACCGCCTGCTCTCAATTGCTACGCGGTAAAGAAACAGTAGTCGAGTACGATCCCGTACAGCCCTTCACTATAGGCGATATCTATGTTGAGCCGTTCGTG
>DLRL01000093.1 GCA_002501085.1 Gemmatimonadales bacterium UBA7889 | reverse complement strand
GGTTTAACAGTTCACTTACGGGCAACTCTTCCATCACCTGTCCGCCATACATCACTGATACTCGGTCTGCCATCTCAACCACTGCTCCTAGATCGTGTGTAATGAAGACGACACCACATCCGATCTCCTCTACGAGCGCTTTGATTAGCTCAAATATCTGAGCCTGAACCGTTACGTCAAGAGCTGTAGTGGGCTCATCGGCAATAAGAAGCCGAGGTCTGCAGCTGATTGCCATAGCGATCATTATCCGCTGACACATTCCCCCCGATAGCTGATGTGGAAAGTTGCGAGCTACTCGTTCTGGTCCGGGTATCCCGACATGGCCAATAGTGTTGATAGCAGCCTGAAGAGCTGAGTTGCGATCTAACTGTTGATTGATCTGGATGGCTCGAGCGACTTGATGGCCTACCCGCATAGTTGGATTTAGAGCCCCAACAGGTTGTTGAAAGATCATTGATATCTGGCTGGCATCACGGTCTACTGTTCCATCAGAACGGGCCAGATTGTTGCCGTCGAGATGGACTTCCCCGGCAGTCATTTCTATGCCTAATGGCAAGAGGCCCATTACTGCTAGTGCAGCCATGGTCTTTCCAGAGCCAGACTCGCCAACCAGGGCAAGTATTTCTCCGGGTTCCACAGAAAAGTCAACATCGCGGAGGATGGGGTATGGGCTGCCTGTCAGTGCAACGTTAAGGCCAGTAACACCTAAGAGGCTCATGCTCTTGTCTCGGTGAGGTCATCACCAATGAAGTGAAAGGCCATTACGGCGAGAACGATCATTCCTCCAGGAAACAGAGAAGTCCACCATTCACCGGTAATGATGTCACTTGCCCCTTCTCCGACCATCACTCCCCATTCAGCCTGAGGGGGTTGGATTCCAACGCTTAGAAAGGCAAGCCCGGCAACCGTTAGAACGGCCCATCCGGTTACGAGGGTGGCGGAAACTAGTGCTGGCCTTAAAGAGTTGGGCATCACATGCCGGAATGCGATTCGAATTGGAGTGTTGCCAGCCAGTTGAGCTGCATCCGCATATTCCTGTTCACGTTCTACAAGAGCCTGGGCCCGAGTAAGTCGGATGAAGTAGGGGACATAGGCGGCGGCGACGGCGATCACAACATTGAGTAAGGATTCGTCTAGGGCGGCAACGATAATTAGTGCCAAGACAAAGCCGGGGAAGGCCAGTAGAACATCGGTAAGTCGCATGATGATCTCATCGACTCGGCCTCCAAAGTAGCCAGCGATGACTCCAACGGTTGAACCGATCGTCATTGCGACCACGGCGATTATCAGGCCAATAGTTAGATCCAAACGGGCTGCATGTACGGCTCGAGCAAACACATCTCTTCCATACTCATCAGTTCCGAACAGATGGTCTGCAGAGGGAGGGGAGAACATTTCTGTGATATTGGTTCGGAGGGGATCACCAACGAAGAAGGGGCCGATAGCTGCTAGACCCACGAACGCAGATAGAAGGAACAGCCCGACAGTAAACAATGGATTTGTTCGCATGAAGGAAATCCAGCGCCTTGGGAGGGACAACTCCGTTGGCACAAAGATGCGCTGAGGAACAAACGGAGAATCCGTTGGCCTGTCTGATGCCGAACTCGGATACAGGGTCATTTTGTTAGCCCACTACCGAGCCGAATTCGAGGATCGATGATTGCGTAGGTGATGTCAATCACCATATTCAGGAATACGTACATCACGCCTACCAAGACCACGAACCCTTGTAGGGCTTCAAGGTCTCTAGTCGTGATGGCATCAAACGCGTATCGTCCAATACCAGGCCACGAGAAAAGAAACTCCACAAGGATGTTGCCACCCAGCATGAATCCAAAAACGATCCCAATAGTTGTGGTGATTGGAATTAGAGCATTTCGAAAACCATCCACAAAGAGGATTCGCGTTTGTGGGACTCCG
Organism: Gemmatimonadales bacterium UBA7889; assembly: GCA_002501085.1. Taxonomy (GTDB): domain Bacteria; phylum Gemmatimonadota; class Gemmatimonadetes; order Longimicrobiales; family Gaopeijiaceae; genus UBA1142. The sequence goes on along the minus strand of DLRL01000093.1, from coordinate 2,399 downwards.
ACTGCTTTAGCGGTACGAACGAAGTCACTCTCCAATGCTTCGATCATCGCGGATCTAACCATTTTCAAAATTGGAGCAGCAAGAACAAAGGCCAAAGCCATTACGGGAAGAGCAAGATATCGAAATGCTTCTACCGTGATGCTCGGCTTACCGGTGAGAATCCCATCGATCGTGTAGAAGCCTGTGACAGTCCGTGGATACTCGCTCCCAACGGCTAGTCGATCTACCGGACCAGGGAACCATCCCCATTTAAAGGCAAAAAAGAATGTTAGGAGCAGGCCCAACCAAAATAGGGCCATAGCTGAACCGATGACAGCGAAAATCCGTAAAAGTCGATCTATCCATGTATTTTGCCAGTGTGCAGATAATACGCCGAGGCTCACTCCGACTGCAGTGGCGAGGATTACAGAGTAAAGGGCAAGTTCTAGGGAAGCAGGGAGTCGGTCTAGGAGTTCGGTGGTCACATTCTGGTTGGTACGGATAGAGATGCCCAAGTCGCCCTGAGCTACTCCGCCGACGTAGTCGACAAATTGAATGTGAAGAGGATCGTTCAGTCCGTATTTGTCAGCTATCCGGTCGATCAACTCCTGATTTGCATATGGACCGGCTCTTACTGCCGCAGCATCTCCTGGAAGTACTCTGACTATGAAGAAGACGACCACAACGATCCCAAGAATCGTGAGTAGTGAGGTGGCGACACGCTTTAAGAGGTATTTCCTCACTGCCCGACCTCTCTAGTTACGTCAAACTTCAACAAAAAACGGTATCTGGTCCACCAACGCGGCCGAGCGAAAGTTAGATGTTGTTCGCCTGGTTGGATTCACGACAGACGATGAGCGGGGAGGAGGGGACTCCACCCGCTCATCTTCTGTCGCTGTGATCTTCGATTCGTTTCGCTTCTTAGCCGTTCCGGCCTAGGGCTTCAAGGCGTGGAACGGAACTGAAGTCCTTCTTGATTCCGGTGACGTCAGACCGGGTAGCAATAATCCAGTCTTTTGCCCACAGGTATACCCGTGATGCCTCGTCAACCATGATCTGTTGGGCCTCAAGTGAGAGTTCTTCTCGACGTGCCGGATCGGTCTCAAACTTGCCTTCACTCATTATTTCGTCAAGGCGCTCGTTGCAGCCATCAGCGAAGTTCACGAACGAACCACAACCTCCAAGGAAGGTCATCTGATAGAAGGGGTCATCACCCCACGAATACCAGTCGTGGAAGGACATTGGCATTTCTCGGTTGTTCCGCCGACTCTGGAAGTCGCCGTCGGGAAGGATGTTGATCTCCAGATCGATACCAATCTGACGGAGGTTGTCCTGGATCAGGACTGCAGCCTGTTGGTCTTGTGTCTGGGACTGTTGGACCCCCAACTCGATTGAGAAGGGTTCGACTCCTGATGCCTCAAACGCTTCCCTGGCTTTGTCCAGATCAAAGCTGTACACCCCGGCAGCATCGCCCTGATAGGTCTCCATTGGGGAGGTAACCAGGGTGCCTGCCGGCTGGGCATAGCCGTACAGAACATTGCTCAGAATGGCGTCATAAGGCACGGCCCATGAGATGGCTTGACGAACCAACTTGTTGTCCAATGGAGCAAATGCTCGATTCATATACAAGTAGTTCACGCTTGAGGAAGGAGCCCTATACACAGTGACGTTCGGGTCGTCTTCAAGCGTCGACAGTAGCCGTGGTGGAACACCCATGATTACGTCAAGCTCTCCGTTCTGGAGAAGTTGGACACGCTGTTCCGCGTCGGGGATGTTCTTGATGATCACCCCGCAGTTGTTGACCTCTCCAGGGAATCCCGGGTTCAAATCGAGAACCAATTCCCCAGTGGCTCGATCCCAGTTCGTCAAGGTGTATGGACCCGACGAATTGTTGTGATCTACGAAGTAGTCGAAAGCCCACGGGTCCTCTTCTGTGGAATTCGCTTCAGCCAATTCTTTGTCAATGGGGGCGAATACCTGGAAGGTGAGGAACCGCTCAAGAAGCGCAGTTGGGCGATTGGCGTTGACCGTAAAGGTCCGATCATCAACCACCTCGATCAGATCTGAGGAATCGATATCCACAAACGGCAACAGCAGCGGAATATAACTTCCAGCAGAATCGATCGCCCTCTTAAACGTGTAGACGAAGTCGTGAGCGGTGATTGGCTTGCCATCAGCAAACTTAGCGTCACCGTGAACAACGAATGTCGCAGAACTCCGGTCGTCAGACCACTCAACCGATTCAATCAGTGCACTCGGGACAGTTTCCCAAGTCCCTTCAAGGATCCCGTCACTCTCCACGTACGTCTGATCCAGAGGAGGCCAACTCAACGCACGTGTCGTTGTATAGGCCCCAGTGCTCCGGAACAGGTGCAACTCGAGAATGTCAGTATCGGACTCATCTGAAACCCGCAACGGCT
>DLRL01000054.1:5515-7891 GCA_002501085.1 Gemmatimonadales bacterium UBA7889 | reverse complement strand
GGAGACATTATTTCTTCTTCTGGTCCGTCAACATCTTGCTCTTAGCGAGTATATCTTCCTGCGGAGCGGACTACGATACAGTAATCCAGGGCGGACGGGTTATAGACCCAGAATCTGGCTTAGATAGCGTACTGAACGTAGGGATACAGGAAGGGCAAGTAAGTGCGATCTCGGGGGGCGCCCTAGACGGTAGCGAGGTTATTGATGCTACCGGATTGATTGTCGCACCCGGTTTCGTCGACCTTCATCGACATGGGCAAAGCGAAAGAGCGTATCGCCTACAAGCTCAAGATGGGGTTACTACCGGACTTGAACTTGAGATTGGGACTCCAAACGCAGCAACCTGGTATAGTGAGAGAGAAGGTGGCCAACTCGTCAACTACGGGGTTGCTATAGGCCACATCGGAGTTCGAGCAAGAGCCATGGGGGACTCCGTTCTCGGTAGTGGAGGCATAACCACGAGGCGGCCAGCCTCACCGGATCAGATCGCTGAGACTGAGAAACTTATTCGCGAAGGGTTGGCTCAAGGTGCTATAGGCGTGGGGTTTGGAACTGCTTACACCCCCGGGGCAACAATGGCTGAGATTGAACGTATGTTCAGTGTGGCCGCTGATCTCGGAGTAACTGCTTTTATCCACATGCGCGGTGGCCTGGAGGGACTCGACTCTACGCTGACCACTGCGAACAACGCAGCAGTATCCCTTCACATTGTGCATGCTAACTCAAGCGGGGGCGGAGACATCTTGGAGTTTCTAGAGATGATCCAAATGGCTCAGGATGAAGGGCGAGATGTAACGACAGAAGCTTATCCTTACGGAGCCTCACAAACCGGAATCCAGTCTGCGCTCTTCGACGATTGGGAAAGCTGGGGTGAGGAGCGGTTCGAACGGCACCAGTGGGTTAGAACCGGAGAGCGCCTAAATCGTGAGACCTTTGCTAAGTATAGAGAAGAGGGTGGTTCCGTCATCATCCATGGTCGCACAGAAGAAATGACACTGGCTGCAGTCACCAGTCCATTAACGATCGTCGCTAGCGACGGAGGTATCGGACATCCTCGAGGCGCGGGAACATTCGCCAGGATCCTTGGTCGCTATGTCCGTGAACAGGGAGCTCTGGGATTAATGGATGCTCTCGCGAGAATGACGATCCGCCCAACTCAGAGGCTTGAGGAGTTTGTACCGGCGATGGAGAAAAAGGGGCGGATTCGTGTAGGAGCAGATGCTGATATCACAATCTTTGATCCAGAAACGGTGATCGATCGCGCAACCTACCTGGAAGGATCACTCACCTCTGATGGGATTGAATACGTCCTGGTCAATGGAATCCCAGTAGTGTATGAGGGTGAAATCGTTGAAGGCGTTAGGCCTGGAAAAGCGATAAAGGCTAAGAGTAATTAGCCTCCATTACCCTACTACCACTACACAGACAAAGGAGCGGAGAGAATCTCGGCTCGCACGATAAGTCCTGTTACCACCTATTCTGAACTCAAATCTGAATGACCCCCTTTCTCCTGTCATCGGACGCAGCTTCATGAAGCACCGCAAGACTCAGGAACAGAAGCGTGTAGCTGCGCCTGTCCGTCTCGAGAGGCAATTGGGGCTCAGAGATGTGTACGCACTTGCGACGGGAGCAACGCTTAGCTCTGGTTTCTTTCTACTTCCTGGCCTGGCTGCGGCCGGTGCTGGATCGGCAATGCCGCTTTCCTACCTCCTAGGAGCGGTAATCCTGGTGCCGGGTCTACTTAGTATGGTCGAACTCACGACCGCCATGCCCCGAGCCGGAGGTATTTACTATTTCCTCGACCGGAGTATGGGCCCTCTTATGGGGGCGATCGGCGGGTTTGGAACCTGGGTCTCTCTCATTCTAAAGTCAGCGTTTGCGCTCGTTGGTGTTGGTGCGTACCTGCGGATTTTTACCCCGAACCTCGATATGGCCCCTATCGCTGCTGCTTTTGCGATTTGCTTCGGGGTGGTCAATGTCTTCGGAGCGAAGAAGAGTGGAGGGTTTCAAGTTCTGCTACTGTCCGGACTTCTGATCCTGCTCCTCTGGTTCTGTGGGGTGGGGTTTCTGCAAATGGAAGTCCGTGAATTCGACGGATTTTTTGAGTCTGAAAGTGCCGGAATTATAAGCACCGCAGGACTGGTGATCGTCAGCTATATGGGTTTAACAAACGTGGCCAGTGTGGCAGAAGAGGTGAAGAATCCCGGATTGAACTTACCCCTAGGTATGTTTCTCGCATTCGGTACGATCGTCGTCATATACGTATTAGGGACCTCGATTATGGTGGGCGTCGTGGGCGTGGAAACTTTGGCGAAAGACGGTGGGGACCTGACTCCCATCGCTACCGTGGCAGAAGCACTCGCGGGTCGGGGGGGG
>DLRL01000054.1:0-5206 GCA_002501085.1 Gemmatimonadales bacterium UBA7889 | reverse complement strand
CTCGCGGGTCGGGGGGGGGGCATCACGATGACTATTGCAGCGCTTCTTGCCTTTTCGTCGGTTGCCAACGCTGGAATCCTCAGCGCTTCCCGTTATCCGCTAGCGATGGGCAGAGACAATATTCTTCCTGATCTCTTCAGCCGGATTGGAAGTCGAGGGACACCGGTCATTGGAATCATCTTCACCGTTGGGATGATCATTTTAGCCGTGACGGTCTTTGACCCCACCAATATCGCGAAGCTCGCGAGTGCTTTTCAGCTGACCTTGTTCGCTCTGGCCTGCTTGGCAGTCATCGTCATGAGGGAGAGCGGGATCGAGGCATACGACCCCGTCTTTACTTCGCCACTATACCCCACTGTTCAGATCTTTGGGATTCTGGCTCCGTTCTGGCTCATCGTCACCATGGGGCTTCTTCCGACCTTATTCACATTCGGTCTCATCTTATTCGGGGCTATGTGGTACACCTACTATGCTCGGCACCGGGTGGACCGAGAGGGAGCGATCTTCCATGTATTCGAGCGTCTTGGAAAAAGACGTTACGAGGGCCTGGATATGGAATTGCGCGAAATCATCAAAGAGCAAGAGACTCGGGATTCTGACCCCTTCGATCAAGTGGTTACTGAAGCGTACGTGATCGATATCCTGCACCAAACCACCTTTCAAGAATTAGTTACTCGGGCATCGCAAAAGCTCGCAAATGAGCTTCCTGTTTCGGCAAGCCAACTAATCCCAGGGTTCCTAGAGGAGTCTAGCATAGAAATAACTTCCTCCGCTCATGAGGTAGCCATTACACATGTACGAATGAACGGCTTGGAAAGACCCCATATGCTGCTTGCGAGAGCACAACAGGGCCTTCGGATTTACACCACATCCGATACTCAGCTAGGCCGTAGCCCAGATGATTTGGTCCGAGCGATCCTCTTCATCGTTACTCCTGAAGACAATCCTGGACAGCACGTTCGACTCCTCACCCGAATCACGAAACGCGCGGAAGATGACGGTTTTATACCTGAGTGGCTGGAAGCTCGAACGGGGCAAGATCTTAAGGAAGCACTCTTCCATGAAGAGGTGATGTTCACGATGCGGCTAGAGCACGGGCTGGCTGGGGAAGAATTGATTGGCAAGCTAATCCGGGAATTTCCTCACCCAGAAGGCACTCTGGTCGCTATGATCAGACGCTCCGGAGAGCTGATCATACCCCGTGGCGATACAGAGCTAATCGAAGGGGATCGGCTCACTCTTATCGGAAGAGCAGAAGGAATCGACCAACTCCGTGAACTATACGGTATCCACACCAGAAACTAGGGGGACTCGCGTACCAGTCGCCTGTGCCCCCTATTCAGCGCCTGTAATGATATGAAGGGAGGCTATAAAGTATGAAGGCTCGGTACATAGCGTACTCGACAATAGCAACTATTTCGCTTACTGCTGCGCTCGTTCTGGAAGGAACTGCACAGGTGACGTACACCGCAGAGCAAGCAACAGCAGGTAGCGTCGCATACGAACAGCACTGCGCTGAATGCCACCTGCAAACACTTGTAGGTTCGTTTGAGGCCCCCGAACTCGCCGGACAAAACTTCCTTGGCTACTGGGGGGGAAGACCGATCGAAGAACTCATGGAAATGGTGATATCGATGCCACCAGGCGAGGAAGGCTCACTCGCTCAAGCCGTATACGCAAATATCGTCGCTTATCTTCTGGAGAGAAACGGATTCCCGTCTGGCTCTGCGGAACTCGTAGCTGATGCAACTGGCACACTGGAAGGCTCTACGGGACCACAAGAGACACCTACTACCACCCCGACCCGAAGTACTGGCCCAGCGACCCCGACCGGGGCAGCATTCGGTGGACGTGGCAGTGCCTCCGGTGGTGGTACATCTACATTCCATGAGGTTACAGACTTCCGTCCAGTAACTGATGAGGAGTTGGTGAGCCCCGACCCTGGGGATTGGCTGATGTATCGGAGGACCCTGGATAGCCAAGGATATAGCCCGCTTGATCAGATCAACCGTGAAAATGTAACTGACCTGAGACTGGCCTGGGTTTGGGCAATGGAAGAGGGGGCCAACCAACCCACGCCGCTCGTCCGTGGGGGGGTTATGTATCTCACACACCCCATGAACACCATACAGGCGCTCGACGCAGCGACTGGTGAGCTACTATGGGAATACCAAAGAACTTTCCCAGAAGGGTATCGTGCATTCTTCTCCCAACTCCGCTCGATTGCAATCTACGAGGATAAGATTTTCGTCCCTACCAAGGACGCTTGGCTAGTCGCCCTAGACGCAAGAACAGGCGAGGTGGTTTGGGAGACCCAGATAGCTGACTACCAGCAAGGCTACACAAATGTCGCGGGACCGATCGTAGCTCGTGGAAAAGTGATCAACGGCATTAATGGTTGCGGGCGATTCTTCGAAGAATCGTGCTTTATTACGGCGCACGACGCGGCAACTGGCGAGGAACTCTGGAGGACCTTCACAATCGCCCGACCGGGTGAATTCGGTGACGACACCTGGGGGAACATCCCATTCGAACTACGTGGTGGTGGAGATGCCTGGATTACGGGGAGCTACGACCCGGATTTGGATCTCATCTACTGGGGAACAGCGCAGGCAAAGCCTTGGGTGCCAGCTAGCCGAGGTATGACTACAGCGGACGCTGCCCTTTACACGAACTCTACACTCGCGATCGACCCAGAAGATGGCCGGATTGTATGGTATAGGCAGCACGTGCCAGGAGAAGCTCTCGATCTCGATGAGACATTTGAACAGGTATTGATTGATCGGAATGGTGAGAAGCTTCTCTTCACAATCGGAAAGCACGGTATCCTATGGAAGCTGGACCGTATGTCCGGCGAGTTTTTTGGGTATAAAGAGACCGTATACCAGAATGCATTTGATTTCATCGACCCCAATACGGGAGCGGTCACCTACCGACAAGATATTCAGGAGGCAAAAATAGGAGAGTTCGTTTCGGTATGTCCAAGCACAGCTGGGGGACATAATTGGCCAGCGATGGGGTACAGTCCGGAAACCAATTCAGTCATTATCCCACTAAGTCAGACCTGCCTGAACATCTCCGGGCGAGAGATTGCTCTCGAAGTTGGCTCCGGCGGAACAGGCGCAGCACGTAGCTGGGAAGAGATGCCCGGTACAAATGGGAATCTTGGTAAGCTTGCTGCTTACGACATCGACACCCTAGAGGAACTTTGGAGCGTCGAACAGCGTGCGTCTTTCCTGACTGCCGCACTCCCGACCGCGGGCGGGATCGTGTTCGCTGGAGACCTCGATCGTTACTTCCGGGCATATGACGTGAGAACCGGTAGCACTTTGTGGCAAACCAGACTGGGCACCTCCGTTCAAGGATTCCCAGTCACATACAGCGTAAACGGTGAGCAGTATGTAGCGGTGTCGACAGGCTTAGGAGGAGGCAGTCCGCGAGATGTCCCGCGGAGGGTGTCACCAGAGATTAGACACCCACGGACAGGTAATGCGCTTTATGTCTTCAAACTCCCTTCGGGTTGAGATAAAGAGCATGTGGCTGATTAGACTATGGCAGTGTACGTGAAAGGTCCGCGCATCTTGAAGCTTTTGCTCACCGTTGTTGCCTTGCTTTGTTCACTGCCAGTGCCAGCTAATGCCCAGATAGAGGTCGCTGAAGCATCGATCACTGAACTTCAGGAAGCGATGGAAGCTGGGGCTGTGACGTCCGCAGATATTACTAGAATGTATCTCTCCCGGATTCGGGCTTACGACAAGGATGGCCCAGTCCTGAACGCGATGATTTGGGTAAACTGGGATGCGCTTGCGGAAGCTCAAATGCTTGACCGTGAGCGTGCGCGAACTGGTCCGAGAGGAGCCCTACACGGTATCCCGATCATTCTCAAGGACAACTACGATACATTCGAATTACCCACGAGCGCTGGGACACTCGCCCTTGCCGCGAACATTCCTCCTGACGATGCCCGGCAAGTGCAGAAACTCCGGGAGGCTGGAGTAGTTATTCTTGGAAAGTCGAACATGCATGAGTTGGCAAGCGGCATCACAACCATCGGGTCCCTTGGGGGGCAGACCCTCAACCCGTACGACCTACGAAGGAATCCAGGCGGCTCAAGTGGTGGTACTGGAACTGCCATTGCTGCAAGTTTTGCCGCAGTCGGTTGGGGTAGTGATACATGCGGCTCGATTCGTATTCCTTCATCACAGAACAACCTCGTTGGCCTACGACCCACGAAGGGGCTTTCGAGCATTGACGGGATCATTCCTCTAGCTCATAGCCAGGATGTGGGGGGGCCACTGGCTCGAAGCATAGAGGACTTAGCGATTGCACTCGACGCAACTATCGGTGCTGATCCTGCTGATCCTGCTACAACAATACTGGAAGGAAAAGAGCTCCCAAGTTTTATCAACGCTCTAAACCCGAGCGCTCTTTCCGGCGCACGCATCGGGATCCTTGAGTCATACTTTGGTGAAGGGGGTGTAGAAGCACCAGCGGCGAATGTCGTCCGTCGAGCAATCGCGAAAATGGTTGAATTAGGTGCTGATACGATCACGGTTGAGATCCCAAATCTTCAAGATCTTATCTCCGGTTCAGGGGTGATCGGTCACGAGTTCAAGTGGGACCTCATAGATTATTTGGCAGCCGTGCCCGATGCCCCAGTGAGTTCACTTGAGGAAATGCTCGAATTGGGATTGATCCATGAGGCTCTTACTCCTGGGATGCGCAGGAGAAATGCTCCGGAAAGCAGAGATACGGATGCTTATACGATAGCCCTGGCCAAAAGAGAGCCACTCAGAAACGCTGTCGTATCAATGATGGAAGAAAATCAAGTCGATGCACTAATCTATCCAACTATGCGAGAGCCACCTTCAATTATTGGCCAACCCCAGAGGGGTTCTAACTGCTCACTGAGTGCGAACACAGGACTTCCAGCACTGAGTATTCCAGCGGGATGGACAGGAGGACTGCCTATCGGACTTGAGTTATTGGGGCGTAGTCTCGATGACGCCCGCTTGATTGCTCTGGGGTACGCATATGAACAAGCAACAAACCACAGGCGCACACCGTTAAGCACCCCACCTCTATTGAGTGGTAGGGGCCCAAAACCCATAACCTTTACTGTGCGGACAACAACTGCCAGTGCTCCAAGATCCACTGTACGCCCTAGGGCAAGGGTGCAGTTCACATACAACTCTCTAACTGGAAC
>DLRL01000081.1 GCA_002501085.1 Gemmatimonadales bacterium UBA7889 | reverse complement strand
GCATCATCTTAGCAGACACTAAATTTGAATTCGGAATCGATCATTCTGGTAAACTACTTTTGATCGACGAGGTACTTACACCAGATTCCTCAAGGTTTTGGCCTAAGGAGAGCTATGAAATTGGTCGTGGCCAACCCTCCCTCGATAAACAACCAATTCGGGACTGGCTCGATGCACTTTCAGGCTGGGACAAGTCACCACCACCACCCAATCTTCCTGATGAGGTAGTTCAGGCGGCTACTGCTCGCTATGAAGAAATTTTTCAAAGACTCACCGGCGTCCCACTAGCCGATTTTCAGCCACCTGATTTCAGTCAATCCCAGTGAACCTAGCCCCTGAGGGTTACCCTTTCGTATCTGGTCTGGCGTTGATGGCAATGGCTACCTGGATTGTCGCTATCGCAGGCTTTGGTGGAGGAGTGACCCCAGTCATCGCAGCACTCTTCACGGCCCTGACTATTTTTAATCTCTGGTTTTTCAGAGATCCGAAACGCCTCCACCCTACTGGAGCTGGCTTGGTACTCGCCCCCGCTGAAGGCCGGGTGATTGACATCTCTGAGGTTGCAGAGCCTTCATTCGTGGGCAAGGCAAGGAAGATTTCCATCTTCCTCAGCATATTTGACGTGCATATTCAGCGAGCTCCTGTGGAGGGAGTAGTGAACCACCGAGAATATCGTCCCGGTGCATACAAGGTGGCCTGGGCAGACAAAGCTTCGGAGGAGAACGAACAAGCCTCAATCGGGATCACTACGGAGATGGGTAATGTTCTAGTTCGCCAGATAGCGGGTCTAGTGGCCAGGCGCATCATAACATATCCGTCAGAAGGAGATCGCTTGGAGCGTGGCCAAAGAATCGGACTTATCCGATTTGGCTCCCGCGTTGACCTATTTCTCCCACTTGATTGGGAGATAATATGCTCCGTGGGGGACAGGACTCGAGTGGGATCTTCAGTTCTAGCTCGGCATCCAGTAGAGGCTACCGGATGAAAAAGAATTGGACGCCTAGAGGAGAAAGACTGCGAAAGGGGATCATAATTCTTCCCTCGGCCTTCACTCTAGGTAACCTCTTCTTCGGACTCTACTCGATGGTTTCTGTTGCTCGGGGAGACCTCATTTCCGCTGGGTGGTTTATCATCTATGCGGGAATACTTGATACCCTCGACGGAAAAATTGCTCGGGCCACACGCACCGGAACGAGATTTGGAGCGGAGTTAGACTCTCTGGTGGACGCAATTTCATTCGGTGTAGCGCCCTCCTTCATAATGTTTGAGCTCTTCTTTGCTGATGCTCAGTGGAGCTGGACTTTATCTTTCGTCTTTGTAACCGCGACGGTAATTCGACTTGCTCGGTTTAATCTCGAGGAAGGTGACCAAGCCAAGAAGTACTTTCACGGGCTCCCGGCACCAGCTGCAGGCATGACCCTCGCGGCATATTACCCGTTTAGTCAAACACCTATCTTCGCCGAGCACTTGAGTGCGTACCCGTGGGAACAGATCGCTCCAGTAGGAACAGTTATTCTCAGCATCCTTATGGTCAGCTCCGTGCCCTATGACAAACTGCCTAAGATCGGCTTTAGCACTACCCGGGGGATTGTTAATTCGATATTCGTCAGCACATGTCTTCTAACAGCAGTACTGCAGCCGAGATACTACTTCTTCACTGCCTTATTACTTTACATCATTTGGGGACTCCTAAGGTCTATTCTAAGTGGGCGACTAGAGGGAGTCCCTGCAGGTGATATACTTCTTGATGAAGATGAAGACGAAGTAAATGGGCATGGGGAAATCAGGGTCGTCGACTATAGACATCTCGGACCACGCGGACCCACTGACCCTCAACTATCAAATGCAGACTCTGCTCGGGAGGACCTCGTTTGAATCATTTTCGTATGGAGATCCTTGTGAAGCCCCGTCCGGGACTTCTGGATCCACAAGGCAAAGCTATCCATCACGCGCTTCGATCACTTGGGTGGAGTGATACCCAAGACGTCCGCGTTGGTAAGGCGATCTATATCGATCTAGAAGCTGAAGACAGTGACACCGCACTTGAGACTGCCCAAGCAATGTGCCGGAAAATTCTGGCTAACCCTGTGACGGAAGATTTCGAGGTGTCAATCGTGGAACATACTGAGAGAATCACGGCATGAGGGTCGGTGTCGTCACATTTCCCGGTTCAAACTGTGATTATGATCTTTATAAAGCTGCACAACAAATCGGTGCGAAAGTAGAATTCATCTGGCACCGTCAGAAAAACCTCGATGCATACGATGCACTTATGCTTCCAGGAGGGTTTTCTTACGGTGATTACCTGCGAGCAGGTGCAATCGCCCGGATCAGTCCTGTTATGGAGGACATCATTGGATTCGCTGAGAATGGCGGACCCGTTCTGGGTATCTGCAATGGTTTTCAGATTCTTTGTGAAGCCGGACTCCTACCGGGAGCCCTAGTTCGGAATGCCTCGCTCCGTTTTGAGAGCAAAGACATCCATCTACGCGTCGAACAAACTGACACTCCGTTTACGAGCGAATATCAGAAGGGACAGATCCTCCGTATGCCAATAGCACACGGTGAAGGAAATTACGAAGCAGACGACCAACTTCTAGAGGCACTGGAAGCTGAGGGGAGAGTCGTTTTCAGGTACGTGAGTTCGGATGGTGAGTTAAGTGATGAGGCGAACCCCAATGGCTCCAAGAATAGTATCGCTGGGTTGACTAATAAGTCAGGAAATGTCTTGGGTATGATGCCTCATCCCGAGCGTGCGATGGAAGAAATCCTTGGATCTATCGATGGAGTGGGTGTTTTTCTGTCACTGGCTACAAACCTATCCACCGTTGTGCTATAACAACGAAATCCAAATGCTGAGACGAGAGGCCTTAATCCCATGAGTGCCGGCGAAAGTGCATCCGTAACAATACCCTTAGTGCCTCCGCGCACGGGCGACCCCGAAATCACTTCAGAACTCGTAGCTGACCACGGTCTTTCCGACGATGAGTACGAGCGCATTTGTAGAATTATGGGCCGTATCCCAACATTCACTGAATTAGGTGTCTTTAGTGCAATGTGGTCGGAGCACTGCGGCTATAAGAACTCTAAACGGCTCCTCCAGTTGCTTCCCACCGAGGCACCTTGGGTTATTCAAGGTCCAGGAGAGAACGCCGGAGTGATTGACATAGGAGACGGCTACGCACTGGCGTTCAAGATAGAGTCACACAACCACCCATCGGCAGTTGAACCCTATCAGGGTGCGGCTACTGGTGTGGGAGGCATCCTACGTGACGTTTTCACGATGGGAGCCCGTCCCATCGCTATTTTAGACTCGCTTCGTTTTGGGGATCTGGATAGTGCAAGAGTCCGGTACTTATTCGGTGGAGTTGTTAGCGGGGTTGGTGACTATGGCAACTGCATCGGCGTTCCAAATATTGGCGGGGAGGTAGCGTTCGACCGAGGCTACGAAGGAAACCCAATCGTGAACGCGATGTGCTTGGGTCTGATGAAGAAAGAGGATTTGATTACGGCATCGGCTTCGGGTGTGGGCAATACATTAATGGCGGTTGGTGCCCGTACTGGCCGAGATGGCATCCACGGAGCAACCTTCGCTAGTGAAGAGCTCAGTGAAGAATCAGAGGAATCGTCACGACCACAGGTTCAAGTGGGTGACCCGTTTACTGAAAAACTACTCCTTGAGGCCAGTCTAGAGTTGATCTCCAGCGGCTCGATCACGGGTATCCAAGATATGGGCGCTGCGGGTATTACATCTTCCGCAGCTGAGATGGCGGGGCGAGCTGGAAACGGGGTCGAGATCGATGTGGCTCGAGTTCCAGTGCGGGAGCCAGATATGACACCATACGAGATCCTGTTATCAGAATCACAGGAGCGGATGCTGGTAGTCGCCACCAAGGGTTATGAAGATGAAGTCCACCGGATCCTAGAGAAGTGGGAACTAGAGGCTGAAGAGATTGGGGAAGTGACTGCGGACGGTAGATTCCGGGTCTTAGAAGACGGGGCGGTCGTCGCGGATATGCCGGCCCTACCCCTCACAGATGGATGTCCCACATACGAACGTGAGGGTATCGAGGCCGATGAGGTACGGGAACTCCGAGAGATGGATCTGGCCGAGCATCTTATTCCGGAAGGTGACCTTACAAAAGCATTTCTGCTTCTCCTCGCATCTCCGAATGTTGCTTCAAAGCGTTGGATATATCACCAGTATGATACAACTGTTAGGACATCGACTGCCGTTCGTCCTGGGGGAGATTCGGGGGTAATACGCATCCGTGGGACGGAGAAAGCTATCGCCGCAACAACTGATTGCAATGGACGCTTCGTATATCTCGATCCCAGGCAAGGCGCGATGATTGCTGTAGCAGAAGCAGCTCGGAATTTAGTTTGCTCGGGAGCTATCCCTGCCGCGATTACTAACAATCTCAATTTTGGTAATCCTCTTAAGCAACACATCTACTATCAATTCCGAGAGGCAGTCCTGGGAATGGCTGATGCGTGTAAGGCCTTCGAGACCCCAGTCACGGGCGGGAACGTGTCCTTTTACAATGAAACCGACGGACTAGCAATCTATCCTACACCCGTGATTGGCATGGTGGGGATAATTGAAAATATATCTCACATTTCACCCCAAGCATTCCAGTCTGAGGGTGACGATATTGTCCTTCTTGGGGAGAACACAGCTGAAATAGGAGGAGCAGAATATCTCTATGTGACGGCTGGGCTCGTAGCAGGATTCCCTCCGAGGGTCGACCTCACACGTGAACGGCAGCTCCAAAGAGCAGTTCTGACAATGATCCAAGAGAAGGAATTACGATCGGCGCACGACTGTTCGGATGGTGGGCTTGCATGCGCACTTGCCGAGTGCGCATTAGGTGATGGCGAAGCACCTTTTGGAGTTAATGTAGTGCTTGATGACGCGCTTCCTCCAGTAGCGACCCTCTTTGCTGAATCCCAAGGTAGGATAGTAGTTTCGTGTGCTCCAAATAGGACCGAAAACGTGATTCGACTTGCTATGGACCACGGAGTACCAGCAAGAAAAATTGGGACTGTCGGAGGCAGGGGAGAGTCGTTTCATGTGACCGCAGTATCTGGACAAATCGAAACTGATCTTACGAGCCTACACCAGGCATATTTTGGAGCACTTCCTGCAATAATGAACACCCCGGTATCTTCGGAGGAGTAAAGTGGAACAACCCTCTAAGCTTCCGGAACCGTTCACACCCACCTTCTCGATGAAGCACGCGTCTCTACACATCGACGACCGACCACGAGAGGAGTGTGGAGTTGTTGGTGTGAGTGGGCTGGACTCTGCTTCCGAAAGCGCGTTCCTGAGTCTGTATGCACTTCAGCACAGGGGGCAGGAAGCAGCAGGTATTTTTACTTTTGACGAAGATGGCCCGCACATTCTTAAAGGTGCCGGACTCGTTGGCGATGTATTCGATAAGTGGTCGCTTCGCAAGCTCCTCGGTCGCACAGCTGTCGGACATGTTCGGTACTCAACATCAGGTGGGAATGATCTCGACAACATCCAGCCAATTATCGCTAGATATTCACGTGGGAATATCGCTCTAGCCCACAACGGTAACCTTACAAACCACTTTGACTTACGGAAACGCCTCGTCGACGAGGGCGCGATCTTCAGAACCACGTCGGACTCAGAGACTCTCATCCATTTGATTGCTAAGTCCAGACATGATTCGATTGATGCTCAAGTCGATGATGCTCTGACTCACCTTGAGGGTGCATACTCAATAGTCCTGGCAATCGACAATGTGATCTATGCGGCACGTGATCCACGTGGTTTTCGCCCTCTTGTACTCGGGCAAAAAGGAGAGGGCCACATTGTCGCAAGCGAGACCTGCGCCCTGGATATTTTAGGGGCTGATTTTGTGCGCGATGTCGAACCCGGTGAAGTCATTAAGATCATAGATGGGACGGTTGAAAAGCTTAGGTCTCTACCCTCGGCTGACCAACCCGCTCCTTGTGTTTTCGAGCTAGTCTACTTCGCTAGGCCGGACTCTCGAATATCAGGCATCAGCGTCGATCGCGCTCGGCGCGCATTCGGGCGCCGCCTTGCGAGTGAACACCCTGTTGAAGCTGACGCGGTAATCGCTGTACCAGATAGCGCAAACTCGGCAGCCTTAGGCTTTGCCGAATGCAGCGGAATCCCTTTTGAGTTGGGGATGCTCCGGAACCATTACATAGGGAGGACATTCATCAACCCATCCCAGAAGGATCGGGATTTTGGGGCACGGATGAAGTACAATCCTGTCCGCGAAGTAGTCGAAGGAAAAAGAGTTGTGGTAGTAGATGATTCCCTGGTGCGCGGTACAACCAGCCGCAGCCTTGTGCGCATGCTCCGCAAATCTGGTGCAGCTAAAGTGCACTTCCGGATCGGGAGTCCCCCAGTAAGGTGGCCGTGTTTTTATGGTATCGACATGCCCACTAAAGGAGAGCTGATCGGCTCTGCTCTATCCGTAAAAGAGATCGAGGAAGGGCTCGGTGTGGACTCGTTAGGCTATTTATCATTGGACGGTATGTTAGAAGCAGTCGCAGAAACAGGACCGTACTGTACCGCGTGCTTCTCCGGGGATTACCCAGCCCCATTAGTAGATGTGGACAAAGGGTTTGTCTCCGAGCAAGGGCCAACTAACTGCTGAGTCTTTCCACAAACCTGGCTCTAACACTCTTCTGAAAAATAGATGATGATAAAGTCAGGTCGTCTAATCTTCTTCTGCCAAGAACTCTTCTGCTAGATCAACTAACTCGCTGTTCCCCACGTAGAGAGGTACCCGTTGATGCAGTGAGTCAGGTATAACCTCCAACACATCCCGAGCTCCGGTGCTTGCACGACCACCTGCCTGTTTTGCAAGCATAGCAATCGGTGAGCACTCGTAGAGGAGGCGTAATTTACCCTCTGGAGCACCCTTCCCTGACGGATACATGAAGATGCCTCCCTGTAGTAACGTCCTGTGGAAATCCGCCACTAATGACCCGATATAGCGTGAACTGAAGTCACCCCCATCCTTCAAGTGATCAATGAGGAGTTGTTGTCCAGTTTTCCAACTATTGTAGTGAGCTTCATTTATGGAGTAGACGTGGCGGGGAGGGTCAGGGAAACACATGCTTTCGTGACTTAAAACAAATTCTCCGAGAGAAGGGTCAAGCGTGAAGCCATGTACTCCCCTGCCTATGGTATATACAAACATGGTGGATGATCCATAGAGGACATAGCCTGCTGCAACCTGATGTTTTCCAGCTTGCAAGCAGTCACTCAGTTCTCCTCGCTCTGAACTAGAGATCTTGGAATGAATGCTGAAGATTGTTCCGATTGATACGTTCACGTCGATGTTCGACGAACCGTCCAGTGGATCATAAATGACGACGTATTCTCCAGATGGGAAGCTGTCCGGCACCGGCCAAAAAAACTCTTTCTCCTCAGAAGCCATGCAGGTGATTAAGCCCGTGTGATGTAGGATCTGGCGCATCACATCATCCGCAAAAATGTCGAGCTTCTGAACTCGCTCCCCATGGGAGTTTTCTTCCCCTGTATCCCCTAGCATCTCAGATAATCCCACATGATTGACCTCACGAGAGATAATCTTAGCTGCTAAAGCAATGTCGTTGAGCAAACCCGTGAACACACCAGTTGCTTTAGGCATCTCACGCTCCTGCTCGACCAGAAAACGGGAAATCGTAAGGCCTTGTTTTTCAGACATAAATCGGGAACCAGAGATGTCGCAGATGGAAGAAGCGGAGGATAGAAAAGGAGTCTGGCCAGGTCAAGATTCACAAAGCTTTATGGGTAATATAGTGCTCAACTAACCCAGTAATCAGGCTCAAGAATCGGCTTCTTCTTGAGCCAAAACTTCTCATTCTCAGTACTATTTGTGGTTCGTAAGAAATGAGCTCTAAAGGTATAGGCGAATCCAACAAACATGCGCTGACCTTGTTCACCAGCAATCGCTGAAATCGACCTAACACCCTCCGAAACCTTATCCCACTAATCCTTAGCCTTCTTCCTCATCTTTCCCGAATAAATCGTGCTGTCTGTGGTCGATGATGCGGGCCTTCTCCTCACTATCCTCTTCTGTGAGTCGGTCTCGGAGGATTCGTCTAACCCTTAGATCATTATAGATGCCGGCGACAAGCATGATAACCATCCCCGCCAACAGGCCGAAAAAGGCTACCACTGTGATGGGAACATCGTACAGCGTTATTACGCCCAGCTTCAAGGTCACCGTCTCTGAGCCATTAACCGACCCGAACAACCACCCCAAGCCCACAACCAATAGGATACCTATCGCACGGATGATTCTACTCAACTCTGTCCCACCAGTTCGGGTTGGCTAGTCTCCTTTCCAGCAAACGTTGCCCCTGTCGTCCTTTCCAACCCTACGTGGGTATAACATCCAATCCGCTCTGAATCACCATCGAAGGCGACGACCTTATTTCTACGCGTCCGACCTAGGATTTGGCCGGGGTACCGTCCCACACGCTCTATGAGAACTTCATCAATCCGTCCTATTTCCCCAGCATTAATCTCAGCTTGGATACCGCGACTCACTGTGATGAGTTCCTCCAGCCTGGCTTGAGCTTCGAGCGTAGTAAGGAATTCATTAGCAGGTAAGCGTGTCGCAGGAGTCCCCTCTCTAGGTGAGTATTTATAGGTGAACGCCTCGTCAAAGCGAACTGTCCTCATCAACTCCAGCGTATCCTGAAATTCTTCGTCAGTCTCACCCGGGAAAGCCACAATAATATCAGTAGAGAGTGCTATTTCAGGGATCTCCGCCCTCACCATCTCAACTTTCTCTAGAATGACCTCCACTGAGTACCTTCGAAGCATGCGCTTCAGAGTTCGATTGTTACCCGATTGTGCGGGAAGATGTAGGTGTTCACAAACCGCTGGTTCAGTCGCCATCACCTCTACAAGTTCTGGCGTGACGTCATTCGGATGGGGTGAAGTGAATCGCACACGCTGAATTCCCTCTACTTGGGCGACCTCCGATAGCAGATTGGGGAAGCTAAGGTCCATCGATGCGTAAGAATTTACGGTTTGCCCTAACAGCGTGACCTCTGTAACTCCCCTTGATGTCAAATCTCGAACTTCATTCAGGATTTCTAGCGGATCTCGATTCTTCTCTGGACCCCGAACATAGGGGACGATACAGAACGTGCATCGATGATTACAGCCGCGTTGGATAGGAATCCACGCTGTGGGTCCCTCCGTACGTCTTTGCTCTAAGCCTTGATAATTCTCGCCTAAGTTAAGGTCTAGGATAGCAAGTTGAGGACCACGAATCCTTGAATTACTCTCCCTATCACTGCGATATCCCTCAAGGTTCTCAAGTGCATCCGGCAGGCCACGATAACCGTCTGGGCCCATCACCAGATCTACATACGGTGCCCGCTCAAGAAGAGTCTCTCCCATCCTTTGAGCCATGCAGCCTGTGACACCAATCACTAGTTCGGGCCGCTCACGTTTGAGGCCGTTAAGCTGGGCTACACGGCCGAGCACGCGGTTCTCTGCATGCTCGCGGATTGCACATGTGTTTACCAAAACTACATCCGCATCCTCAGGTGCTTCGACAATCTCAAATCCATCATTCGTGAGGATGCCTTCCATAAGCTCACCGTCGCTAATGTTCATCTGGCACCCATACGTTTCGACGTAGGCTCGTTTTGAGCGAGTACTCTTGGTCATCTTAGGATGGCAGTAAGGTTTTGAGATAATTCAATGTATAAATGCTCCTTGTCACCCTGCAGAGTGCCACTATACCGAGGCCCCGACAAACCATCACTGTCTCGGTCGAAGCCGATGAGGCCTACCCGCAGGTAATCTCCGGTAAGGGCCGTCCCGCTTTCACCCTCGACAATAACCTCCGCAGGCCCGCCAATACGAGACGCCTTATATGCCAGTCCTTTATCGTTAGCCATCTCTCGAAGTTCCCGACTCCGTTCTCCTGCAATCCGCTGCGGGACAGGGTTGGGAAGGCCCGCAGCCACCGTTCCATCTCTCGGAGAGAAAGGAAACACGTGCAAATATGTGAACGGTAGTTCCCTAGTAAGACTACACGTTGCTGCATGGTCTGCCGGTGTCTCACCTGGGAATCCCGTGATCACATCAGCCCCAAGTCCAAGTGGCCAGATTCGATCAGCGATCTCAAGCACGCGGCACCGGTACTGTTCCCTAGTATGCCAACGCCGCATTCGCTTAAGAACTGGATCAGCTCCACTCTGGAGTGGCATATGTAGGTGGGGCGCAAGTTGTCCGCCCGAGGTCGCCAATAATTCGATGGTGAGGTCATCAATCTCGGTCGCCTCAATGCTACCCAACCGAAACCGAACATCTGGGAGTTTCTCCATTAGCTCGGCTACAAGCCTGGATAATGTCCACTCTGGAGCAAGGTCCCTTCCATAGTGTCCGATATGGATCCCAGTAATGACGAGTTCCGCATGTACTTGAGCCAAAAGTTTTGCTTCTGAGAGTACTTGACTAGGGTGGCGCGAACGCGAGTATCCGCGGGCCAGCCTCGTAGCGCAAAAGGCACACTTGCGGTCACACCCGTCCTGGACCTTAAGCCAACCACGAGCTGCGCCTCGACGCATCCGAAGGAGCTCCCCTCCTATCGGTTCAGTGTCGATACGGTCTAGGGAGGATCGGAGTTCGATTTGTACAGGAACATTCGATGCTACTAGCGATGCAACCGCTACCGGATCATGCCCCTCCACTACTCCTGATACCCCATCCATGGAATGATAGTTGTCAGGGTTGAGAGCAGCGGAGCAACCGGTCACAACTATCTTTGCAGATGGCACTTCACGCTGCAGTCGTCTAATAAAACGGCGCGCATCCGCATCAGCTTGATTGGTCACTGTACACGTATTTACAACGAACACATCAGCCTCTAGACGTTCTGTGGTCGTCTTAGCTCCCCAAGCCTCAAGCTCCTGACGCATGCGTTCCGTGTCATATTGGTTTGCTTTGCAACCAAATGTGTGAAAAAGAACGCGCAAGGTGAGTATGGTCTCGTTGAAGTCCTTTGGACCGCTATTGAACTAGTATCCGGAAACCCGGAGTGATATCGTCGCTCGCCAGAACGCTTCTGTGAGAACAGAGCCAGATCTTCGACCACGTTCAATAGCAGCATCTACACCGCCTAGTACGATATCGTCAGCCTGACTCAAAGAAAGTCCCAGCCCAGCAGAGAAGATCCGTTCTGTCGCGACACCAGTTCCAAGAGAGAAGGGCAGCTTTCCAGTCCGGTACCCAAACCGAAGAGGAAGTGCCAGACCGAAAATATTCGCCCGTGAGAGCTCGACCCCAACGCCGATATTGCTTGTGCTCCCTACCGTGGTTGGAGTATCAAGGTCCCTCTCAATGTCCGCCCAATCCGCCCGTATCGCACTAGCAGTGATCATGAGCCCGGGTGCAAGCACGATGCTAGTGCCAAGACGATACTGCATCGGCAGGGAAAAACTCCGGTCCATACCTGAAGTATCATCGGACGCAGTTGCATTTAAGTCACCGGACCAAGTAACACTGGCTGCCACTCGGGCGAATGTACCGAGATTCGCAGCCATTCCACCGGTTAGAGAACTTCCTGAATATGTCCAACGACTACTCGTCTGGTATGACTCCAGAGCTCCAGGAAACGATAACGCGCTAAAGTCCCGTTCAAGTTGGCGCAGTATTGAACCCGCATAGCGACCAAAACTAAATCCGAGCGCAGCGCTGGTACCTATAGGTCTTGAGTACCCAAAATTTAGGCTCCCGATCGATCCATCCTGTTCGAAGAGATCTGTGACTTCACTCTTCTCCCCTCTGAGGTCCAACTCTAAAGACCTCTGACTCTTGTAGTGCTGATCCAGGAACGAACTGAGGCTCAATGTGAATATGCCGGAGAAGCCTGGATAACCGACCCCCATCAACGGAAAACGGCTTCCTTGGATACTTCCTGATTTTCCTGATTCGTGGTCATAGTCCACCCACGATGGCTGACCCACAATTACCGCTGTCGGCACAATGAACATCCCCGCTGCTGCAGGATCACCAGGTAGCAAACCACTTCCCCAAAGCCCGATCCCTAAGTTCCCAAGTGCTCGAGCACGACCATCAAGTGCCTCGACCGGGAGACCCATACCCGCTGCATTGTACAGAGATTGGGCACCTGATGGAGTAGCAACTAAAGAGATAATGAATGCAAAAACCAAAGTTCGTATGAACTGCTTCATGGCAATTCCATTGCTCGACCCACAGTGACTACCAATCTGAGAACGGGACCATTCTCATCTCCCGGTCCGTGAAAAGACGCATATGCAATTGAGATCGGCTCAAACACCGATAACAGTGCCAATGTCTTACTAGGGCTGATCCCATCTTGGCTATCTAAGAGGTCTCTGACAAACTCTGTAATTGGAATTTCAATGTCAGTCCCGGCTTTCGCGCCAAAAGCATCAGGTCCAACTCGTTGTCCTAACAAACCGGTGAGGGATTCACCCAACGGTGCCTTCGGTAGAGCATCTCGCCTCAGAACCTGGCGAACGTCCAATCCGATAGAATCCGTCGGCTGAAAAGCTTGTTCACCCCGTTCGCTTTTCAGGGTAATCGCAGCATAGTTCAACTCTAGTGGTTTAAGTTCTAATGGACATCCACCTGCAGCCACACATAGCTCAGCAGGTCCATCCAGATGAGTAGGAATTTTCACGTTGAGTACTGTTCGCCATGCAGGAGCTCCGCCGATCCGGATACCATTCGCAGGTGCCTCTGGGATTGGATCGTACACAAAACTTATCTCATCACGCTGAGCACTCAGCACGATAATCGTATCTGGATTAACGCTCGGACGGGTGTCGAGCCTTAGAACTACCCTAGAGACCTGTAAACGAGCATTGTCCGTGAACGATTCGATGCGGGCACCTCGACTGACATCCGCAGTATCTGCCCAAGCCTCCACTTGTAATGAGTCCAGCTCGAACCAAGCCGAGTCACCTTCAGCGGGATCCCATACGGTTGTGCCAATTGAGGTCACTGGACCAGCCCCAGGCTGAGGCCATAGTCTTAGATCATTCAGGGTATCCACCGCGGTCACCCACGTCACCGTCCTTTTATCCCAAGGCGTTTGTGTCGCGCCTAAACCTAGCTCTACTGGACCATTATTAGTGCTGGCAATCGTGTCAAAAAAAGCAACAACTCTGCCCCCGACAAATGTCAAACTCGAGTCAGGGCGAGTAGTTCCTGTAGTATCCCGAACCTGATGCACCTTGGGGTAGGTTGCGAACCGAACTAGGGTGCGTGCGTTAAGAATTTCTGCAAACCCCTTGGCTACGACTCCAGTTCCAAGTTCCCATGGGGCTCCATATCCGCCAAACACTTCCAGGTCTGAAGCAAAGTCCTCCCAAGGGATTTCGATCTCAAGGGTTATCGGTTCCTTGGGTAAGAGGTCTGAATCCAAGGTCATGGGATTCTCCTCTTGGCACGCCGCTATACCTATAGAAACCAGACCAATTAGGCTAAGAGTTAGTGATCTATGCACGTTATTTCATCTGAGGAATTCTCATCATTCAGCACTGATAAGCATGCTGGAAGAGAGGAGTCTGATTTATGATTACTGTTCATCTAATCCTTTCCAAATCCTGGGAAGACGAGGCGAGAGTCCTGTGAGAATCTCATATCCAATCGTATCCGCCTGTTCTGCAACGTCATCAACTGTAATCTGCTCATCTTGATCTGAACCGATCAACGTTGCTACGTCACCCAAAGATACATTAGGGATCTCAGAAATGTTTACCACTGTTACATCCATTGAGATCCGTCCGATGATCGGTGCGCGACAACCGTGAATCACGATCGATCCTCGATTTCCCAACAGCCTCGGGATCCCATCCCCATACCCGATCCCGAGACTCGCCCAACACTCGTTAGTTTCAGCCCGGTAGGTAGCACCATATCCGACAGTGTCTCCTGCATGAGCTTGCCGGATGTGGACGACCCGGGCGTAGACAGATACGACTGGCTCAGGATCCGGGAGACCCACACCCGCCCTGCCACCGTAAAGAAAGATCCCGGTGCGTATCGCTGAGGCTGCGAATTCTGGAATTCGCAGCGCACCAGCACTGTTTACTATATGAATTAGCACGCTATCCGGAACATCTAGCTGCCTGAGTGCCTCCTGAAAACGCGTCCATTGCTCTAGGACTGTGTCATGACCTTCATCGGCTGAATGGAGATGAGTGTAAGAGCCCACCCATCTGGCACCAAGTTCGATCGCATGATCCAGGTCACGCTTCCAACTGCTAGCATCCTTCCAATTGAAGCCAGCTCGGCCAATACCCGTGTCAATCTCAATATGAATCTCTGCAGCTCGGCCAACTCGCTCAGCAGCATCAGTCACTAGGCTAAGGGCTTCGGGATTGGAAATACCAAGCTGCAGTCCCGC
>DLRL01000010.1 GCA_002501085.1 Gemmatimonadales bacterium UBA7889 | reverse complement strand
GGGGCATTGACTGGTGCTGTCATGACAATCGTAATGAGTACAGCCAAGGGAGCCACCGGGGAATATTCGTATGGGTGGTTAATATGGACGGGTGCGATCGCTTTAAGTCTTATTCTCGCCTTAAGAATGCAACGTTCATGGGCTAGGGCAACGTGATGAATATGGCAGCGCTTTATTTACAATAATTCTAAACTAAGGAGTCTCCTTGATGGATCTATCAGGTGTTCGACGTCAGCCCATATAGGACAATCCAGCTCCCTTCCCTAAGAGACATATCTACTATTCCAAGCTAGAACAGAGGAGTCTCGTTATGAGCACGTCAAACACCAGAGAAAGCAGGTAGGTCGCGGTTAGGAAGAATAAACCACCTTAGTCAATATTCTCATTGCTCTAGTGAACTGCTTTGAATAAACATACCCGGCACTCTCGGGCGACGTCCCTATGGTCTGCTGCCCGTTGGATCACACTACTGTTTACCGTCGGACTGGTAGCTTCCTTTTGGATCACACCGAACGCGTCGATTCGTGTGCTTTGGTACGTACTGATTCCGCTTCTGCCCATTTCCTTCCTTGTGAACGTCAACCTATGGAGAAACGTGTGTCCCCTAGCGACGCTGAACATGCTCTCGGGCAACACAATCGGCTCTCGAAGGCTTACGAAGGCAATAGCTCGAAGGACTGATGTAGTAGGGATCATTCTGCTGAGTGTACTAGTGCCGGCCCGACACTTTTTTTTCAATATGGATGCGTTAGCTCTCGGTGTTACTGTTATCGCTGTATGTGCTCTCGCAATGCTTGGAGGCTTGCTTTTCGATATGAAGGCGGGCTTCTGTAACTCGCTATGCCCGATCCTCCCTGTCGAGCGCCTCTACGGACAGCGACCTCTCCTGCGCCTATCAAGTACACGGTGCACAAGCTGTACTGCGTGTTCTATACGATGCCTCGATCTATCACCAGCCGGATTTGCTAAGGGTTTGGCCAAAGGTAAGAATCGCGATCGTCATTGGGCGACTACCACCTATGGCGCGTTTGCACTTGCGTTCCCTGGATTCATTACTGCGTTCTACAACACCTCCGATACCGAGTGGCTGAATGCCGCGTCAGTGTATGGTTTTACGGTTCTTTGTGCTGTGGGGAGTTGGATTGTCCTTACGGTGATTTTCTTGGCGGGACGTGTCTCACGAGAGACCGCTCTTGTGGTATGTGGAGGCTTCTCGGTGGGTCTTTATTACTGGTATACACCTTTAGCGATTGCGGACCAGTTTGGGTTATCTGGAGCCTTCGTATGGACGATTCGCATCAGCATGCTTGGTTTAGTTGGCACCTGGTTCTGCGCCCCTCGTCCTGTTCGCAAGACGGTTCAGTGAGTCTTCAATGTTGAGATCAGAAACCGAGGGTATCCTTGAGTTGATGACACAAGGGCGTCATGAGGAAGTTGTTCTATGGAGTGAGCCTGAGGTGGGTTATCGAGGGATTATTGCAATCCATGATACGACCATGGGTCCTGCGCTAGGCGGCACCCGCTTCTGGAATTACAAGAGCGAACGAGCAGCGGTTCTTGATGCACTTCGCCTCTCCCGAGGTATGACGTACAAGGCTGCTATTTCTGGCCTGAAGCTTGGTGGCGGAAAGTCCGTGATCTGGAGTGAGGGGCACAATGGAGATCGTGAAGAAATCTTCCATGCTCATGGCAGGGCAGTTGAGTCTCTCAAGGGTCGCTACATCACTGCCGTAGATGTGGGGACTTCACCGGAAGATATGGAATTCGTTGCGAAGGAAACCAACTACGTTGTTGGTCTTCCAGGTAGCTGCGGCGACCCATCACCCTCGATGTGCTCTACTTCTACAGCACTTGGGGTCTGCCATGGGATTAAAGCCTGTGCCGCTCAACGCTACGGAACGTCCGATCTCAGTTCGCGACATGTGGCCATTCAGGGGCTTGGGGCCGTCGGGTACAATGTATGCAAGGATTTGGTAACCCAAGGTGCGCAAATCACAGTGACTGATCTTGACACTAGACGTGTGCAACGGGTTGTCTGTGAATTCGGGGCTGAGGTCGCTGAACCAGAAGCGATCTATGATGTCTGCGCGGACATCTTTGCTCCTTGCGCGCTTGGTGCCGTGATCAATGATGAGACAATCAACCGATTAAATTTCGACATAGTCGCAGGCTCAGCGAACAATCAACTCGCGCAAAGTCAGGTCCACAGTACTGCCCTCCACGAGAGGGGCATTCTTTACGCACCAGACTACGTGATCAATGCGGGTGGGCTCATCAACGTCTATGGTGAATTGCACGGGTGGTCCACCGAACAGATTAAGGATAAGGTCACAGGTATCTACGATACCCTGCTCTGGATCTTTGGACTGGCTGAGTCCGAGGGGATCCCTTCGGACGAGGTAGCCAATGAAGTGGCCGAGAGCCGTATCGTTGACGCCAGAGCGTTACTAGAAAAGCGTTAGGCTAGGCGGTTATTGGGGGCCAGAGTATAGGTTGGGATCAAGTTCTAGCCTACAACACCTCGATTTCGAATCGGATGCCTACAGGTGTCTTGCTGAGTCTAACTTGAGCAGTCAGCGTGACTCGTAGATCCTGCTATTGCCTTTCTGATCAAATGTTAGAACGTCGTAGGGCATCGGCTTTGACCCCTCCATACCTGGTGGGCCTACGATCATGCCTGGCACGGTGATGCCTGCCAAGCCTTCATCCTCCTCTAAGAAGCGTTTGAGCAAGTCTGCCGGAACATGGCCTTCGACAAGGTAGTCTCCAACCTTGGACGTGTGGCATCCTCTAAACTCCTCAGCGACTCCACGCTCTTCCTGTATCACCCCAACATCATCAACCTCGATGAGTGTTACATCAAAACCGTTCTCTTGTAGGTGGCCCACCCACTTAATGCAGCATCCTCAGGTAGGGGCGTGATGCACGATCACAGTGGGGAGCTCCGTCGGCGCAGGAGCGAATCCGATGCCCGTGATCCCGACAAGGGCAAGGGCTGCTGTGCCGATCCCAAACTTCGTGATTCTCCTGAAACCCATTAGCATCTCCATCTACAAGGAATAGACACACAGCAAATCAAACTACATCCGGACTCGAAAGAATTCCAATTAATCCGGTCAATTCCTGATAAAGTATACAACCAAAGTCCGGCCGTGGCTCTCACCTCGACCGGACTATCGTGAGGATACAATTGACCCTCCCAGAATCTCGGCATCCTCACGTTCATGGGGAGTTCAGAACGTGTAACAGGACGAGCGCCCCCCAATGGTGCCACAATAATGTCGATCTTCGTCGTGCCTAGCTGTGGGAGGAACAACGGGGTCGCGTGTAGGGAAATTCCCTACAAACTTGCGCTTCAATATTGAAATCCAGGTAGAGCTTTGAGCCCAGGATCAATTTCGTGGGCTAGTTACAAGAAGCGTCTGCAGGAGGTCAAGCTCCCCAGGTCCCCCCTCAGTAACACCCCTTCCTAGCGTACTTACCAACACGATCTTGCGTGTCTGATTTGATGCGCAGCAGGCAACGGTACTCTTGCTCTGTATCCAAGACGGTTTTAGGGTCGTTCTAGAGTAAATAGACCTTCCCTGCAAGTCTGCCTTATGAGCCCCAGCATCAGCGTACCCCAGCGCTTAGAGCGCCCCGTCTATCTTGACAGGCTTCCGCCGTGCAATCACGGCTGTCCTGCTGGTGAGAACATTCAATTATGGTTGGACTTCTCTCAAGATGGCCGGTACAGAGAGGCTTGGGAGGTCATCATGCAGGATAACCCAATGCCTGCTGTCCACGGGCGATCGTGTTATCACCCCTGTGAAGACGTGTGTAACCGGGTCGATGTAGATCGAACAGTGTCGATCCATGCGGTTGAGCGTTACCTGGGCGATCAAGCACTCAAAGAAGGTTGGCCGGTACCCATCCCACCAGTAGACATGTCTGGCAAACGGGTCCTTGTCATTGGTGGAGGACCAAGTGGTTTATCGGCTGCTTATCATTTGAGACGTGCCGGTCATGATGTCACAATCCACGATGCCGGTCCTATGGCTGGTGGTATGATGCACTTCGGAATTCCGAAATATCGACTCCCACGTGACGTACTCGACGCAGAGATCGATCGTATTCGGGACATGGGTGTTGAAATCGTCCTCAACCACAAGGTAGAGGACGTCGTAGCCGAACTGGAGGCCGGTGGTTTTGATGCAGGGTTTCTCGCTATCGGCGCTCACCTGAGTCGTCGAGTGGATATTCCGGCGCGGGACGCAGGGAGGATGTACGATGCCATCAGCTTCCTCCGGGACGTGGAGGATGGAGAGGAACCCAAGATCGGGCGACGGGTGGCGATCTATGGCGGAGGGAATACGGCGATGGATGCGGCGCGAACTGCTAAACGGCTGGGCGCTGATGAAGCCCTTATCATCTACAGACGGGATCGCGAGCACATGCCTGCCCACGACTTTGAGGCTGTCGAAGCCTTGGACGAAGGTGTGGAAATGCATTGGTTACGAACAATTAGGCAAATCGATGAATCCATGTTTAAGGTTGAGGTCATGGAACTCGACGAGGCTGGATACCCACAACCGACAGGGCGTTTCGAGCAGCTTGAGGTGGATACGCTGATTATGGCACTGGGGCAGGATGTAGATACAGACTTCTTACAGACAGTGCCGGGCCTAGAATTCAAGAAGGATGGAACGGTGCTTGTGGGACCCGATATGATGACGGGGTATCCGGGACTGTTTGCTGGCGGTGACATGGTTCCCTCAGAGCGGACGATCACGGTCGCGGTCGGGCATGGTAAGAAAGCCTCACGCTACATTGACGCCTACCTTAAGGGTACGAGCTACATCCCTGCGCCGAAGCATGAGATCGCAACCTCGGAGCTACTGAACTTATGGTATGATACGGATGCTGCTCAGCGTGAGCAGGCACACATCCCGGTGAGTCAACGCCAAACTACCTTCGACGAGGTGATCGGGGGACTCGATGAGGAATCCGCGCGCTACGAAGCGCAGCGTTGCCTGTCGTGCGGCAACTGCTTTGAATGTGACGCGTGCCTTGGCTGTTGTCCGGATGACGCGGTGATCAAACTCGGGGTGGGCAAGCGCTACCGTTTCGACTACGACTTGTGTACGGGCTGCCGAATTTGCGCGGAACAATGCCCCTGCGCCGCTATTGAGATGGTTGCGGAGCCAAATGCATGATTAAGACCAACGGAGACGTCGCCTTCGGCAATGGTCCCATGAAGGCGATTGACGGCTGCGAAGCGGTTGCGGACGTCTCGTACCGGCTCAACGAGGTATGCGCAATTTTTCCGATCACGCCGAGTTCGCCGATGGGTGAGTTCGCCGACGAGTGGTCGGCGAACGGCCGCCGGAATCTGTGGGGGACAGTTCCTGAGGTTGTGGAGATGCAGAGTGAGGGAGGAGCAGCGGGAACTGTTCATGGAGCGCTACAGACGGGTGCACTCACGACGACGTTCACGGCGTCGCAGGGTCTCCTGCTGATGATCCCCAACATGTATAAGATCGCGGGCGAGCTCACGTCCACGGTCTTCCATGTAGCCTCACGCTCGGTTGCGGCGCAGGCGCTTTCGATCTTCGGTGATCAGTCCGATGTCATGGCAACCCGCATGACGGGCTTTGCGATGCTCTGCGCAGGCTCGGTACAGGAGGCGCAAGACATGGCACTGATCTCCCAGGCTGCGACGCTGCGGAGTCGCGTGCCGTTTCTGCATTTTTTTGATGGATTTCGCACGTCGCACGAGATCAATAGGATCGCGACGCTGACAGACGATCAACTATTTGCGATGATCGAAGACGACCTGGTATTTGCGCACCGTGCACGAGGCCTCGACCCAGAGCATCCAGTCGTGCGCGGAACTGCCCAAAATCCGGACACTTTCTTCCAAGCCCGGGAGAGCGTGAACCGGTTCTACGATGCGACTCCGGAATTGGTGGCGGAATCGATGGAGCGCTTCGCGGGTATCACGGGCCGCCGATACGGACTGTTCGACTACTACGGTTCGCCGGAAGCTTCGAGGGTCATGGTCCTTATGGGTTCGGGCTGCGAGGCGGTTCGCGAGACTGTTGACTACCTGAACGCACGCAGAGAGGACGTCGGCCTCCTCCAGGTACATCTTTATCGCCCTTTCTCCTGGCGACACCTAGCTGCAGCCATTCCGGCCAGCACACGCTCAATCGCGGTCCTGGACCGGACGAAAGAGCCCGGCTCGGCGGGTGAACCACTCTATCTGGATGTGGTTGCCGGTCTGGCTGAGGCTCGGACGGAAGGTCTTCTCCTCACGAGTGAGATGCCAACGATTGTCGGCGGCCGATATGGACTCTCCTCGAAGGAGTTTACGCCCGCCATGATCTGCGGGATTTATGACGAACTCCAGCGTGAGAATCCGAAGAACCACTTCGCTATTGGCATTGATGACGACGTGAGCGAACGCAGCCTCACCTATGACGCCGAGTTTGATCTCGAACCGGATGACGTCTACCGGGCGGTTTTCCACGGCCTGGGGTCAGACGGCACCGTTGGCGCCAACAAGAACTCGATCAAGATCATCGCTAATCAGCCTGACTTCTGGGTGCAGGGCTATTTTGTTTATGACTCGCGGAAGGCCGGTAGCCGTACCGTCTCCCATCTTCGCTTCGGACCACGCCAGATCCGATCCACGTATCTCATCGGCTCTTCCGATTTCGTGGCGTGTCATCAGCCCCAGTTCCTGGAGCAGATCGATGTGCTTTCGGTAGCGAAGCCTGGGAGCGTATTTCTCCTCAATAGCCCCAACCCTCCGGAGGAGGTTTGGGACGAAATCCCGCGCGAAGTGCAGACACAGATCCGTGACAAGGACTTGGATTTCTACGCGATCGACGCCTATGCAGTAGCCAAACAGGTAGGTATGGGTACGCGCATCAATACGATCATGCAGACGTGCTTCTTCCATATTGCCGACGTAATACCAAGCGACGTAGCAGTCAGTGAGATCAAGCAGACAATCGAGAAAACGTATGCCAAGAAGGGCGCCTCCGTAGTGGAGAAAAACTTCGCCGCCGTGGACCAGGCTGTTGCAAACCTGCACAGGATTGAGGTGCCGAAGGGTCGGTCTACCGGACGTCCCCTCCCCGTCCTCATCCCTGATCACGCACCCGACTTCGTTCGAAACGTTACCGCGATGATGATCGCAGGTCGTGGGGACGAGCTTCCAGTAAGCGCACTGCCCGCAGACGGGACGTACCCGATGGGGACGACCGCGTGGGAGAAGCGAAACCTGTCGCCTGACGTCCCGATTTGGGAATCGGATCTCTGCATCCAGTGTGGGAATTGCGCGTACGTGTGCCCGCACGCAGTGATCCAGGCCAAGTTTTACAACGAAAAGGAGCTTGACGGAGCACCTGAGGGTTTCAAGTCAGCACCGCTTGAGGGTCGTGGTTTCCCTGACATGCGCTACACGCTAAGCATCTCCGTCGAGGACTGTACAGGCTGTCTCCTGTGCGTCGAAGCATGCCCTGCCAAGAGTCCCGACCGTGAGAACTTCAAGGCGATCAACATGGGCGACAAGGCGCCCATTCTCGAACAGGAGCAGGAGAATCTCACCTTCTTTGATGGGCTCCCGGAGCACGAAGTCCACCGTATCGACACGACGCACGTCCGTGGAGTGCAATTCCTGCGGCCACTCTTCGAATTCTCGGGTGCGTGCGCCGGCTGCGGGGAGACTCCTTATCTTAAACTGATGACACAGCTCTACGGTGACCGACTCTTGATCGCAAATGCGACGGGGTGCTCTTCGATCTTTGGGGGCAATCTCCCGACGCACCCGTGGACTGTGAACGCTGACGGAAGGGGCCCGGCCTGGTCCAACTCACTGTTCGAGGACAATGCGGAATTCGGATATGGTTTCCGTCTCGCGGTGGACAAGCATCGAGAGCAAGCTGGTGAGTTGCTTAGGGATCTCGCTCCCGATCTCGGCGATACGCCCATCGACGACCTCGAGACTGCTCCACAGAGGACTGCTCAGCAGATCCAGGCACAGCGCGTGCGTGTCAACGATCTGAAAGGTCGTTTACAAGAGTTGGGCACAGATCCTCGGGCGAGCCACCTCCTGTCGATTGCTGATCGGCTGGTACGCCGAAGTGTGTGGATAGTGGGGGGCGATGGCTGGGCGTACGATATCGGGTACGGGGGCCTTGACCACATTCTTGCTTCTGGTCGGGACGTCAACGTCCTGGTTCTCGATACCGAGGTCTACTCAAATACCGGTGGACAAGCGTCGAAGGCCACTCCGAAGGCAGCTGTCGCGAAGTTTGCTGCGAGTGGCAAGAGAGCGAACAAGAAAGACCTAGGGCTCATGGCTACGGCCTATGGAAGCGTGTATGTCGCCCAAATAGCTATGGGAGGCAATGACGAGCAGACATTGCGTGCATTCCAGGAGGCTGAAGAGTACGAGGGTACGTCGCTTATCATTGCCTATAGTCACTGCATCGCATGGGGGATCGATCTCGCCGACGGGCTGGAGCAGCAGCAGTTAGCGGTTCGGTCCGGGTACTGGCCGCTGTACCGCTACCACCCCACCGGTGGAGCGAACGGAGCCGCGCGACTCCAACTCGACTGCCTGGAGCCCTCAATCCCGTTCAAGGAATACGCATACCGTGAGGGGCGTTACAAGATCCTAACCCGGTCTCATCCGGAGGACGCTAATCGACTGCTGGACGAAGCTCAGGCCGAGGTCGATCGAAAGTGGCAGATCTACAAGGACATGGCTCGACAGGGAGTAGAGGTTGTCGCCAGCGACCTCGCTGGTAACACGAGTGGCGGAACACCCTTCAGGTCGAGCTTGGCCGAGTAGGAGGAAGGGCCATGGAATCGCAGCCGACCTACTGCCCTCAATGCGATAAGACTGTGCGAGTTGCCTGGACGTCGTCGGTAGCACATGAGGCGCATGCTACCATTCCCGATGGAGGTAAGTTGCTGTGTTTTGATGTGGGTGAGGACTGTGAAGGGATGATCTGTCCTCTCTCTAGGAATTCGACGCTGTTGATGGGTGTGCGTTTGGCCCGGAGTGGTGAGGTGCCTTACGAAGTTTGGCCTCACGATCTGCTCAAATGCCGAGGATGTGGTCGCAAGACCGGAATGGAGGTACTGGACAGTGGGCATGCCTTCTGTCCCATCTGCGGGACAACTAACACCAGAAAAATCTAGAGGGACGAGATTCCTACTTCCTCGCTCTCATATTGTGGAGTGAGCCACAGGATTACAGAGCCCGTCTAGCGCACCTACGAACACTGTTTTGCTCGGTCCCTACGTTTGCCGAGGCACCTTAGAGTACCTCAGAAACTGTACCCGTCCGGCGAGTACGCGACGGCCCCTGGGAAGTAGACGTTCTCGATGATGGAGCGACCCATGTAGACGGGTGATGTCGCGGTCCTGCCTCGAGCCAGAGTCCGCATGAACGCGTTCTCTTCCTCCGGTACGGGTATCCCCACCTCCAAGCAGGTGCGGACGATTCCGGCCATCTCTTCGGGCTCGTCCCGTTGGGGGTAGTGGCCGGCAGTCGGCAGGACCCAGTAACTGCTCTCCACCGACCTCTTATCGAGGTAGTTGTACCAAATGTGATTACCGATGCGCGGTGGGTTCACCGTGTCCTGAAGTCCCCAGATCAGTGTTGTCGGAACTGGGCTCTCGCGGAGGTTATCCAGCCAGCGATACTCATTAGCCGCCCGCTCCAGCAGGTACTTTCCAACGTAGAGACGTGCTCCGGCCCCGTCATTGAAGGCCTGAATGTCAGCGTTGGCGAGTTGCTGGGGTGTGCCTTCCGTCCGTCGGGGCTGAGGTTGCCGCTCCCGGGTCAGGTCGGGACCCCGCACCGTGAGCAAGGAGATCTGGGCCTGGAAGAGGTTGGCCAAGGGAAGAAAGAGCCCGCCGTTGGATATGAAGTGGTAAGTGATCTCGTATTCCTTCTCCTCGCTGGCCAGGTAGTTGCCCAGAAACGCGAAGCCGACGCTCCCGCCACGATCGTGGGTCAGGAGATGGAACCTGGACAGACCCACGACCTCTCGGACGAAGTAGTCGACGAGTTTCGCGTCGTCTTCCAGCATGTAGGAATAGCCGTCCTGAGGCTTGTCAGAGAAGCCGAAACCGGGGAAGTCGAGGACGGTCACGAAGTAATCTTCTTCTAAGAAGGGAATCATCTCCCGGAAGTCGTAACTCGACGTGGGATATCCGTGGAGTATCAACAGGGCCGGGTTTGAGCGGTTTCCAAAGGTCCGGTAGAAGACGTTCACTGAACGGCCCTGGTTGTTTCGAGTCGTCGAGGTCCACTCGAAGTACTGTCCGCCCCGGTACCATTCCTCAGCGAGAGGGGAATAGAAGGTGAACCCGGTCTGAGAGTCGAGTGAGGGTGTACCGATGACAGCCCCATTCGCGTCGCCACCAGGGTTACCATCCGAACATCCCGCGTAGATGGGACTTGCCAACGCCGGGCTTGCCGCAGCGAGCTTCACGAATGCTTTTCTATCCATGGTATATACCTTTTTTTATAAATACTTTTCCTATACGGAACCCGAATCACCATCCCAACACTGATGCTTAACGGGTAACATGACCCGCTGGAGCCGATTGAGGGTGCACAGATTCCAATGCTCAGTCTGCTAGGCACTCCTGACGGAGACAAGCATCACAGTATCTATCCTGGGTTTGGCCATAGGCTGCCCCAGAAAGAGGTAGTACGGGAAACCATCGACTGGCTCGATAAATATTTCGGAGCGCCGAACTAGAGAGTGCACAGCCCCTCATAGCTCAGCGAAGTCGTTGATCGAAACGAGAAATGTCAGCCTATTAGTCTATAGATCAAACGCTCCCGTCTGCGTTGCGTTCTTACGGGGTAAGGGGGCAGAATGAGGGTATGGCTATTACACAGCGTTCTAACATCTGGACGCAGTATACGTTTCTAAGGGGACGTATCTCCCGGGAACTAGCCTGACCTGAGGTTTTCCGCGTAGACCCACCAGATATCCTTGTCCCCGTAGCCGCCGGCCCTCTCGGAGTCGAAGTAGAAGATCTGGAAATCCGGGGAAAACGCAGGGCAGCGGTCGTTCTTCTCCGTGTTCACCAGTGGACCCAGGTTGACGAGTGCCCCCCATACACCGCGGTCGTCGCGGGTCGTCACATATATGTCCTCTTCGCCGTACCCCTCGTCGCGGATGGCGGTGATGTACAGTGAGCGGCCATCAGCGGACGGCAGCGAATGGTGTTCGCTGCCAGCAGAGTTGATCTGGGGACCGAGGTTCACGGCCTCCTGCCAAACGCCGTCCACCCTCTCCGACCGCCAGATGTCGTTTCCGCCGTATCCGCCGGGACGCGTCGACGTCCAGTAGGCCACACTCCAGTCCGGCCCGGTGAAGTAGAGGCAGTGGTCGGCAGCAGGAGAGTTGATGGGCGCTCCGAGGTTCCTCGGCTCCGTCCACTCGCCATCCACTTTATCACTCACCCAAATGTCCATGCTGCCCATACCACCAGGTCGATCGCTCATGATGTAGAGCTGGTTGCCATCCGGAGAAAGGAGCGGTTCGACCTCGAGGTACTCGGTGCTGATCGGTGCAGGGACAATTTCCGCGGCACTCCACTGACCGTCGACGAGCGTCGACGTGCAAATGTCATTTCCACTATCCGGCCTGCGGTCAGCGCAGTTGAAGTACATCGTGCGGCGGTCTGTGCCGAAGGTCGGCTCCGAGTCCCGTCCGGCGGCATTCAGAGCGGCACCCATGTTCACGGCCTGGACCTGGGCACGGGACAGTGGCGAGCGCTGGGCGCTGAGACCGTTGAAGGCCAAGAGCCCTAGGCCGCTCGCGATGAGCGCCGGGGTTAGCAGCTTCATCGGGATCCTCCTGTAGATGTGGGTAGAGGAGCCACCCTACGATGGATCACCACGTCCGACCAGTAGCGAAGTCCTTTCAGAATGGTCGCAACCCACTAGCTCCTAGCCCCGCTGTTGGTTCGCCGTCCCCGCATGCGAGGAGCAAGAGCACTGCTAGTGGAGGATATAGTGCATACGCCTAATCTGCGGTGATGCTCGGGAATCTAGCCAGTATAGTGCTTTCTGTGCCTGCCATCGCGTTCATATTCGCGCACCGTCATGTGCGCAGCCGCTCCAACCAAATCGGTCTGAAAAGCGACTAAACAGTGAGGACGCTATCGCATGCGGACGTGCGCGGATGCGTGAGAACTGT
>DLRL01000100.1 GCA_002501085.1 Gemmatimonadales bacterium UBA7889 | reverse complement strand
ATTGCTGCAGCGGAAGTACGTCAGAGGGCGCTAAAGAAGGCGATAAGCCTAAGGTGGAGTCTTCCCTCAAATTTCCAAGATGTTGTAACACGCCGTGCTTACGAAGTTGCTGAACAGATAGCAGCACGGGTCCAGGTCAGAGGACCCAAGAAGGCGGGTCTCGCTTTCGACCGAAAGATGGACGAGTGGCTTACCAGTCGGATTTTTGGTTTCCCTCTCATGCTGCTCATTCTTGCAGTAGTGTTTTGGCTCACGATCGAAGGTGCAAATGTCCCATCTTCCATTTTGGCAACAGTACTAATTGATAATGGGCACAGTGCACTGAAGGCTCTCTCGCTAGGTATTGGGGTGCCCTGGTGGCTTGATGGCTTGATGTTGGACGGGGTGTATCTCGCTACGGCATGGGTGGTAGCTGTCATGCTACCACCCATGGCGATTTTCTTTCCGCTTTTTACTCTTCTGGAAGATCTTGGTTATCTGCCTAGGGTAGCGTTTAATCTTGACTCACTCTTCCGTAAAGCTGGAGCGCACGGCAAACAGGCTCTGACGATGTGTATGGGATTCGGCTGTAACGCCGCCGGTGTAGTAGCTACCCGCGTTATTGATTCTCCTCGGGAGCGCCTAGTCGCGATCATTACAAATAACTTCTCTCTATGTAATGGCCGTTGGCCAACCCAGATTCTGATCGCAACGATCTTTATTGGCGCTCTGGCGCCGTCACAACTAGGGGGCTTGATCAGTGCTGGTGCCGTTGTGGGTATCGCGCTTCTAGGGATCGTGATGATGTTTTTTTCGTCTTGGGTTTTATCTCGGACTGTGCTTCGTGGGGAAGCGGCGAGTTTCAGTCTGGAGCTACCTCCCTATCGTCCTCCACAGGTTTGGCAAACACTCTATACCTCGATTATCGATCGGACACTGATTGTGCTCTGGCGGGCGGTGATTTTCGCGATCCCGGCTGGGGCGTTGATTTGGTTGATTTCGAACATCAGCCTCGATGGTGTAAGTCTGGCACATCATGCAGTGGGCTGGCTTGATCCGGTTGGGCTTCTCCTCGGCATGAATGGAGTGATCCTAGTGGCTTATGTGGTAGCAATTCCAGCCAACGAAATTGTGATTCCAACTGTTCTGATGCTGACGGTTTTGACCGGTGGGTTTGCTATGGGAGAAGGGGCTGGTGTCATGTTTGAACTCAACAGTGTAGGCGCCACAGGTGACCTATTGAGAGCGGGTGGCTGGACACTGCTGACTGGGGTCAACTTGATGCTCTTCAGCCTTCTACATAACCCTTGTTCTACAACGATCTATACGATTTACAAGGAAACTCGCAGCACAAAGTGGACTGCGGTTGCTACACTAATGCCCCTGGCGATGGGGTTGACTGTGTGCTTTCTAGTCACGCAGGTATGGAGGCTTGTGGCGGGTTGAACTGACTATTGCTAGTTAACAATAAGTGTTTCTAGGGGATCTCGATGTTTGATTTAAGTGCATTACTCCAGGTGGCTACATCGGTGATTGCGACATGGGCGCCGAAACTAGCTGGTGCGGCTGCGGTTCTGGCTATTGGCTGGTTTTTCGCTGGATGGGCAAAGCGTTTTTCAATGAAAGCCCTACAGGCGTCTGCGCTAGACGATATTCTGGTGCCGTTTATGGCTGGTATGATCTATGTGACCACTATCGCGCTTGTCGCAATTGCAGCGGTTGGCGTACTCGGTGTGAATACTACTTCGTTCGTGGCAGTGCTCGGCGCGGCCGGTCTGGCCATTGCGCTAGCATTCCAGGACACTTTTTCGAACTTTGCGGCGGGAGTGATGCTTCTGACCTTCCGGCCCTTCAACGTTGGGGATGCAGTCGAGGTCGGCGGTAGTGTCGGAACTGTTCGAGAGGTCGGGATTTTCACCTGCCTTCTCACTACAGGTGATAACGTCCATATACGGGTTCCCAACTCGAGGATCTTCGGACAGACGATCATCAATTATTCTGGAAGCGATACGAGACGCGTTGATCTTGTTGTGGGTGTGAGTTACGACGATGACCTGAGTGTGGCGGTCAGGATATGTAAGGAATTATTAGCATCAGATGAAAGGGTGCTTGATGAGCCCGAATCCGTTGTCGCGGTCCACGAACTTGCTGACTCGTCCGTAAATCTTGTGGTCAGACCATGGGTGAGTACCCAGGATTATTGGTCGGTTCGCTGGGACTTAACTCGAGCGCTGAAGGAGAAACTGGAGGAGGCTGGTTGCTCACTACCTTATCCGCAGAGTGATGTGCACCTGCATCAGCCAGTTATATCGGATTAACCCTTTTAGGTGTCATTGGATTAGGACATCAACGCTGAGGTCTATTCTCCCCGCGTTGCCTCGGGACATTGGTACTAGGCGTTGCGTTTACGGGCAGCAGAGTTGAGATTCAATCTCATTCTCAATCTCTTCCTCTCTTGTTATAGAGGTTAGGAGCAAGTCGCGAGTGGGTTTGAACGCGCCAAAATCAATGTTAGGCTCACGGAACGAAGAAGCGGGCGGCGAATTGCGTCTCGGTGACATCCCTTTGAGCCAGACAGTCGAATTAGTGCGCATTGATTTGCCTACTGAACGAGCAGAGCCCCTGCTCGAACGAGGCGTGCTACCTGGGTGCCGGATTTGTCCAGTGCGATCATCACCTACAGGGGATCCGATAGTATCGGTGGACGGATCACTATTGGCACTTCGGCGCGAGACGGCAGACTGTCTCTGTGTACGCCTTCTAAGCGACGTCTCCTAAGAGATCTAATAAGTTCACGAATCCCTTGCGTGACCCCAGTACGACGGCGGAAGGCACCACCCTGACTGGTGCTCAGGTGGAGAATGAAACCCGCTCTCCTCTAATCGCGCTGATTGGGCCACCGAACTCAGGAAAAACTACACTTTTTAATCGCCTAACCGGGCTTCGGCAGAAGGTAGCCAACTACCCGGGTGTTACCGTAGAAAAGTACGTGGGCCAAGTCCAGTGTGACAGCGAGCGAAACGTTGAGCTTGTTGACCTTCCAGGGGTTCACGGCTTTTCTGCTCGAACGCTAGATGAGCGAGTGACTCGGGATGTGCTGGAAGGCCAAGTTGAAGATCTTCCTGCCCCCGATGCAGTAGTAATGATAGTTGACTGTACACGGCTCGAGAGCCAACTCATGCTCGTTGAGCCAGTACTGAAGCTCGAGATTCCAACGCTGCTGGTGCTCAACATGTGGGACGAGCTAGAAGAACGTGGCGGAAGCCTGAACGAGTTGGAGTTAGCTGACCTGCTTGGCGTTGAGGTCGTCAAAACCAATGCACGCGTGGGGCTAGGGGTTGAGGAGGTTAAAGAGTTTCTCTCACAAGTGGAGGTTCGCGAATCAGGCCTACCTCTTCCTGAGCATGTGCTAAGTAATGTGCCACATGGTGTTCCATTGCCCATGATCGATGCCTTTACCGCCCGCCGCAGGCATTTAGATAAGGTGGTGGATCGTGCCAGCTTTGTTTCGCCTGGCCCTGCACAATCGACGAATGCACTCGATTCAGTGTTCCTGCATCGGATCTGGGGCCCGCTCGTCTTCTTGGCAGTAGTGGTTGTTGTTTTCCAGTCGATCTTTACATGGGCTGTGCCCCTGATGGATGGGGTAGATCTCTTGATCACAACTTCAGGGGAGTGGCTAGCTAGCAGGCTCTCTGACGGTTGGTTTCGGTCTTTGTTGATCGATGGTGTGTGGGCAGGGGTTGGTTCTGTCGTAATTTTCCTTCCCCAGATTCTTATCCTTTTCCTTTTTCTTGGTATTCTTGAAGATTCCGGTTACATGGCGAGGGCGGCTGTTATCGCAGACCGAGTCATGTATAGAGTCGGCCTCCAAGGGAGAGCGTTTCTTCCTCTTCTTTCGGGTTACGCATGTGCGATTCCGGCGATCCTGGCTGCGCGAACCGTGGAAGATGAGCGAGATCGCCTTGCCACGATTTTCATCACACCTTTTATGACGTGTTCGGCACGTCTTCCTGTATATGCCTTACTTATCGCTGCATTTATCCCAGAAGGCCGTTTGTTAGGGCCATTTCTGGGTTATCGGGCAGCAGTGCTGCTTGGGCTTTACGGTCTTGGTATTGCAGCAGCGGTAGTAACCGCATTTCTCCTCAAGAGAACGCTGCTTCGGGCCCAGCCCGGATCATTCGTGATGGACCTCCCGTCTTACCGGTTGCCTTCGGCTCGATCCATCGGTCTTCGTTTACTGGACCGAAGCAAGATATTTCTGAGAAGAGCCGGCAGCATCATATTCGCTGTCGCAATCGTACTCTGGGTGCTGACTCAGTTTCCGAGAACAGATGCTGGCCCACCCCTCATCGAGGACAGTGCATTGGGGCGGATCGGTCAGGTGATAGAGCCTACTATTGAGCCACTTGGCTTTGATTGGCGAATCGGCGTTGGGCTAGTCACATCGCTGGCAGCACGAGAAGTGATTGTGGGAACACTCGGGACTATTTACGGGGTTGAGGATGCGACTGATGACTCGATCACGCTCCAAGAAACATTGCGGCGAGACCTAACGCTCCCCTCTGCAATTGGGCTTCTCGTATTCTTCGCGTTTGCACTCCAATGCATGTCGACGGTTGCCGTCATGCGTCGTGAGACCGGAGGCTGGAAATGGCCGATACTCCAGTTCTCTTACATGCTTTTCTTGGCATACTCCGGGGCATTTATCGCAGTGCGGCTCTTTTAGCAGGATCTAATGGATCTTGGTTTGGGAGTTGGTATGCGCGACTGAAATGACGCCCCGCCCTAAGGGCAGGGCGTCACCATCCAAGTCATGGCCCGAGAGGACGGGAGCCCTTAGTTGCCGGGTCCAAGAATAGCATTCGCATCAAGAGTGATTTCATCCAGCTCAGCCCGAAGCACCTCGTGACGTGCAATCGCATCACGGCCGATCTTCATGTCAACTCGTGCAGTCATTCCTTGGAGGTAGGTAATATGATCTCTGAGTCCGGGACTACTGTAGCGGATCGGTGCTGTAATGAGCTTTTCTGCAATTGGGGTTATACGACGCTGTAGGTTGGCATCACCAGTGTTCTGTGCGCTTCGGACCCGCTCGATCAGTGCGTCCACTTCAGCCACCATAGCGTTCATTTTCTTGTTGTGATCGTATTGCTCATGGAGGTCCGCAACACTAACGCCGCCTGCCTCTACGCGCGGATCGATGAGTACGCTGAACTGCTGAGTTTGAGACTCACCTCCCACGCTCAGTCGGACCTGATATTGTCCGGGTGGTACGGGTAAGCCTTCGGTGTCACGAACATCCCACACCATACGATTGAAACCTGCGCTAGTCGTTACTGATGGTGCAGGTGCACCTCCACCACGTCGGCCGAAGCCTCCACCACGACCGCCTCCACCCCTTGGGGGTTGGGCACTGCTATAAGAGTTCACGGTACCCCCTGCTTGATCGAGGATATCCAAGGTGACTGTGCCCGAAGTAGGTGTGGGCAGATAGTAGTCAATATTCGGACCAAGCAGATGGGCTGCTGTCGCAGTCCGATATCCATCTTTTGGAACGAATAAATGACTTTCTGCAACTGTCACTTGTGATGTGATCTGATGTAGTGCCGAAACATTGTCGAGAATCCAGATTGCACGGCCCTGGGTGGCGATCACCAGGTCCTTGTTCTTCACTTGAATGTCATTGATTGGGATGTTGCCAATATTCAAATGGAACGGCTGCCAGTTGCCTCCATTGTTGAACGAGACGAAGAGGCCGAATTCCGTGCCAGCATAAAGTAGTCCTTCACGGTCTGGGTCTTCACGTACGACCCTTGTGGGCCAGTCTGCTGGGATTCCGTTATCACCAGTTGTGAGGTGAGACCACGTCTGACCATAGTCATCAGTCCGATATATGTAGGGTGCGTAGTCGCCCAGTAGGTAGCGGTATACGGCGTAGTATGCTGAGCCACGCCGGTGTGGTGAAACGTCGATCCATGCTACGCGGCCACCCTCTGGAAGGTCAGGTGGTGTAATGTTCTGCCAACTATCTCCGTCGTCTTGCGTAATATGGAATGGACCATCGTTGGCACCAGTCCATATGACGCCCGCCTGGTGAGGTGATTCTTGTATCGCATAGAGCGTGCTATAGAATTCCTCACCCGTAACGTCCCTCGTTATAGGTTCTCCACTTGCACCCTGAGCATGCGGTGGAAAGGCTGTCAGATCTGGGGACATCGTTTCCCATGTGACGCCCATGTCACGAGAGCGGTGCAGGTGCTGTGATCCATAGTAGATGACACTAGGATCGTGCGGGGATAGCTCCATTGGGGATACGCGTTGAAAACGAAGGATCAGGTCACGACCAGCGTTACCGTAGAGAGACTGCGCTCCTACCCAGTACGGCTTAGACTGACCTGTTTCCCGATCCTGAACTGCAAATTGACCTTTGCAAGAGCCATAGACGATGTTGGGGTACGTCGGATGCGGGACGACTGGGCCGGTCTCACAGCCCGGACCAGACCACCAATCGACATTTCTTTCGCCCCCTTCTGCAGTGCTCGACATAATATGTGTGCCATCGTCTTGCTGAGCTGCGTAGAGCCGATACGGGAATCGATCGTCAAGGTGGATGCCATAGATTTCTGAAGTCGGTTGGTTGTACTGCGTGGACCAGGTCTGACCTCCATCGTAGGAAACGTTTGCACCACCGTCGTTGGCCTGGACCATCGTATTACCGTCATTCGGGTTGACCCAGATGTCATGGTTATCCCCATGTGGCGTAGGCATCCTGGTTACCGTCCGTCCACCATCAGTCGATTTCCAAAAGCCCTCCGCGCCGGTATATACGACATCTGCATTCGTAGGATCAGTGCCGAGAGTTGTGTAGTAGAAGGGCCGTTGGATCATGGCGCCCTCATCATTTACCAGCATCCAATTCTGGCCTGCGTTATCAGAGCGATACAACCCTCCCCCAGGCTTAGCCTCTACGAGCGCGTAGATACGATCTGGATTTGCGTCTGTCACTCCCATATTTGCTTTACCGATCAATTCGCTGGGGAGGCCGCTCATGATGCGGTCAAAACTTTCTCCACCATCGGTGCTCTTGTAGAAGCCGCCCTCATATGAACCGCTGATGATAGTCCAAGGCTTACGTTCGATGCGGTTCATCCAGGCATAAACCACACTTGGATTGCCAGGTTGAATCTCTACGTCCATTGCGCCAGTGCTGTCCGAAACGAAGAGTGTATTGCGCCAGGTCTCACCGCCATCCGTCGTTTTGTAGATGCCCCGTTCGGAGCTTGGCTTGAATGCGTCACCGTTTGCTGCGACCCAAACCGTGTTCGGGTCAGTAGGGTGAATCTTCAGGGCACCAATTTGCCCCACGCCATAAAGACCAGCGAATGACCAGGTCTCGCCACCGTCCGTTGTTTTATAGACCCCACGTCCA
The DNA here is from genome assembly GCA_002501085.1 of Gemmatimonadales bacterium UBA7889. Classification (GTDB taxonomy): domain Bacteria; phylum Gemmatimonadota; class Gemmatimonadetes; order Longimicrobiales; family Gaopeijiaceae; genus UBA1142. The sequence goes on along the minus strand of DLRL01000100.1, from coordinate 4,316 downwards.
GTAGAGACGTTGCTACGTAAACCATCCGAACCAGTGCCGAAGTAGATGATATCCGGGTCAGAGTCAGCTACCGCAATTGCTCCACTTGACCCCACTGGAACCTGGCCATCAGTGATTGGCTCCCAGTTTTCACCTCCGTCAGTCGTCCGCCACAAGCCACCTGAAGCGACACCCATGTAGAAGGTCTGAGGCTGGGAGGGTACGCCAGTTACAGTGGTCACACGCCCACCCTGTAGGGGCCCCACCTGACGGTACTGCATTCCCTCAAAGAAGGATGGATTCACTTCGCTCATCATTGGCACATTTTGCGACAATACAGATGCTGGTGTTAAGAGAAGCACCATGCCCGCCAAGGTCGCACCAGCTCTTTTGAACATATATCCACTCCAAAGGGACGGTTGGTAATTGGTGAGATTCACGTCGACTCCATACAGAATCGGTCGCAACAGATTCATTGTGACGGTGGGTGGTGATCCCGGCAAGGAGGAACTTTCCCCACAAAGCCGTACAGTCATTTTCTTTTTCTGACTATTGGGTTATCCGACGAACGTCTCAATCCTGGGGCTGAATAAGACTGATGCCTTGGACAAAATCGTGAGCTAATACCTGATCAAGTTCACTGATTAAACGCTCTGCGTCGCTCTCTGAGAACGACATTGGGGGCTTGATCTTGATAACGTTGTGATCCGGACCGTCAAAGCTCAGAAGGACACCCCGTTTCTTCAGGTGCTCCACAACGTATTGGGTGATCACTGGAGCAGGTTCGAGCGTTGCACCGCTTTCGACGAACTCAACTCCCAAAAACAAACCGCGACCTCGAACATCACCAATACAACTGTGAGACCGCATCAGTGTATTGAGCCCAGTCTTTAGGGCTGTTCCGACTGTCGCTGCATTGGCCTGAAGCTTTTCATCCTCCAGGATATCTAGAACTGCAAGAGCAATTACAGCTGACACGGGATTCCCACCGAAGGAACTAAAGAACTCCATCCCGTTGTCGAAGGTCTCAGCGATCTCTGGGGTTGTGACTACAGCGCCAATCGGGTGGCCATTTCCCATCGGTTTACCCAGTGTGACAATGTCGGGTACAACTCCTTGGGTTTCGAACCCCCACATGTGACTGCCCAATCGACCGAAGCCAACTTGAATTTCATCAGCTATACATAAAGCTCCGGCAGCCCGGGCGTGCTCATAAGCAGCGGTGAGATAGCCTTGTGGCGGCTCTATCTGTCCAGCACAGGATAAGAGACTCTCAGAAAGGAAGGCCGCAGGGTGGTGTCCTTCTGAGTCTAGCTGTCGGAAGGCTTCACCGACGTCTGCTGCATATAGAGTCGCTCGTGATGGGTCGTCACGGCGATAGCGTCCTCGGAACTCGTCTGGTACTAATGCTGTTCGAGTCCATGGTGGGGGGGGATGTCCTCCGCTGCCCGTGAACTTGTAGTGACTGACATCAATGAGTCCTGGGGTGTTTCCGTGATAGCCGCCCTCGAGCACGGCGATACCCGTGCCACTGGTATAGGTGCGGGCGATGCGCAGAGCTAGCTCATTCGCCTCGCTGCCTGAGTTAACAAACAGGCAGACGGATAGCGGTTCAGGAAAAAGTTTAGATAGCCGCTCTGCGTACTCTATAATAGCGCTATGTAAGTACCTTGAATTGGTATTTAGAACACCCATCTGTTTTTGGCCGGCCCCAACCACGTGCGGGTGTTCATGTCCTACATGGGCAACGTTGTTTACGCAGTCCAGGTAGCTTCGGCCCAGGACATCGAACAAGTAAGACCCCTTGCCACGCACGATGTGGATTGGTGTCTCGTAAGAGAGGCTGAGATTAGGTGAGAGAACCTGCCTGCGACGTTCGAAGAGCCCCTTGGGTTCCATGTATGTGGTTTCTGAGGGCAGGTTTAAGATCAGGTTTGGGTCAGGACAAAATGATGTCCACACATTGCTATCCCGGGGCAGTGCTACGCCGGGAAAGTTTCCTTCAAACCCCATTAAATCAGTGATGATCTGGAAATGTAGGTGCGGTGGCCAATCCCCGTTTTCAGGATAGGTTCCAATCCGAGCGATGAGCTGTCCTGCATCGATAGAATCTCCGGCCTTGAGGTTCTCCACAGATGCTCTCTCTAAGTGTCCATAAAGAGTCCAGAACAATCCTGAGGGCGCACTGTGTTCAAGGATTACAGTTGGCCCATAGTCCAAACGATTTTGGTTTTCTCGTACGGTATGTACTCGACCGGCTAGGGGGGCATGGATCGCCGTACCAGGTTCCTGAAAGAGGTCGATTCCAAGATGAATCGTGCGCCTTTCACGAGGATCCCCTAGTCGACCTTCAAATGCATCAGCAATATAAAATCCCCGGGGCTCCATGAAGCGTCCTATGCCCAGCGTCAGGCCATTAGATCGCATTTTCTGAGACACTCGATTGGTAAAATCTTCGGTGTCGCCCGAATCCCTGCCGGTAAGGTCAGGACTCGAGATGCTTAGATCCAGAATTCCCAAGGCATTTGGGTCTTCGGGTAGGGTCAACACATCTTCGAAACTCTGGCTGTCAAGCCACTTTCGGAGCTGAACACTCTTGGAGCATGCTTCCAGACCGCAGGCTTGTCTTAGGGTTCCAGTACTAACTTGCCGTGGAATTTCTGCGAGCAATAAAAGTGTTTTCCATGCGCCAGCTTCTGAAATCAGGTGATATGGGTCCGTATCTCCGTGGTTTCTTCGTAGCGAAGCTATGCAGACACTCTGTCCTAATCTTGCACAGACGAGCGTCATCAAAACATCTATCTCAATGTCTAGCAGTGGTTGGACAGCATAGTACCCTCGGGTGATCTCCGAGGCGGCTAAGAGTGGGTCAACGGTCCCGATAATGCCGTAAGCGATCGAGATCGCCAGATCGAAAACTCGTGGGGCGGAGTGAGCATCTCCCAGGTCGATAATTCCGCTGATGCGTGGCTGCCCTTCTTTGTCGAGGGAGACGAGAACGTTGTGGTCGTTTACATCCCCGTGGATGATCTGTGAACCAAGACCTAGAAAGTCTCTCTCGTTATTCAGGAAGTCCTTGAGCGTTAATTCGATGAGCGCCCGCTGTGGGCTGCCCAGCACGCTCAGGCTTTTTTCCATGATATTTCCTGCTTGGCCTAGTGCCCACTCAAAATTGATTCTGGGGGGAGGGTGATCAGGGTAAGCTCCCAGTACACTTCCAAGCTCCGCCATCCGTTCACCGAGATTCATCAGGAGCGCATCTGAGCGTGGGTTGATTTCCGCCAGTAGGGTGCCAGGTAGGAACTCAAGGATCCTTAGTCGGTAGTGGTGCCCCTGTTGATTCTCGTGGGTTACTAGCCTGGTACCAGAAATTGCCGGAATGACACTTGGAATTAGGCCATTTGTGTTGTTACTGAGCCGAGTGATCATCTCGGTTTCGAACTCTAGAATCTCATGGGCCTCATCAAGTGAACTAACTTTGACTACGTGCCTCTGGCCCCCGGGAGATTCGAGGAGGAAGTTCTGGTCCCGATCCCCTGGAAGAGCATGAAGGGTCCCCTCAAGTCCATAATACTCCTGTACTGAGTTGGTTACCTCACTCTCACTGAGTTGGGGGGGTTTTTGGAGGAGATACGTCATGTCCATGGCAATGCGACGTCAGGGTTAGTACCAGGCTATAGATACCGTGTTGTATGGAGTCTCTGGGCGCAGAAGATGCTGGAGACCGTGGCCGACATCAATGATCGTTGACCTGTTGTCGGTTCTGACCAACGTCGATGACAGGTGACGGTACTTGAGTACGACGGATGGGTGTTCTTGCTACAAAGAGAGCGTTAGTAGGGTCAATTACCTCCTGGGCGACCCCTTGCTAAGGCCCTGTAATATTCTTCAACTAGTTCCCGATATCCGTCGGGAACCTCATCAGACCCACTCAGGGTGGTACTACGCTCAGCCGAACCTTCAACTTCGCGACGCAGACCGAATTCGAGCCGTTTGAGTTGATCGAGAATTTCTTGTTGGAGCTGCGCAACTTGAGAGGGGTCTGCATAGATCCCTTCACGCTGAAACTGCTCCATAGCATCAAGTACCGCTCGGAGTTCCTGTGCAGGCCGCCCTACCTCTCTGAGTTGCTCGCGAAGTGCCCGAACCTGATTCCCCCTTTGGCCAAATTCCCGCTGTAGTTGCCGGATCTCCTCTGGGTTCAATGGGCGTGGGTTTCCACGTGTAGGCGCACCAGCTTCAGAGTAACGCCCGTCGTAGTCAGCCCATCCATCCGGTCCGCCGCCACCGATCGCTCCAGGCCGGTCCCCCAATTGACGGGCGCCCTGTCCTTGTTG
>DLRL01000067.1:9327-9816 GCA_002501085.1 Gemmatimonadales bacterium UBA7889 | reverse complement strand
CGGGTTACAGTGCCCAAAGCCTCCCATAGAGTTCTGAATGCTGCTCTCGTATCCTGAATATCACTATTCCCCCAAAATCGAGGACGACTCCGGCGCACATACCAATTAGATAGGTCTTCCACAACAAAATCGCCGAGAGCCCTGTAGGCACGGGTAATCTGGTAAGCCTCTAAATCTTTTCGCACGACAGAGACTACAGAATCCAACCGCGACAATAGCCACCTGTCCAGCAACGTCCGTTCCTCTGGTAGGGGGTCAGCATCTGATGGAGACCACTCCTCCGCAGAAGCATAAAGTGTGAAGAATCGATAGGTATTAAAAAGCGTGTCGAAGAACCGGCGGGCTGCCTCTTTGACACCCATTGAGTCATATCGCTTAGGGACCCAAGGATTTGAAGAAGTGATAAAATACCAACGCAGAGCATCAGACCCGTGTTCTTCGATTGCGTCCCAGGGGTTGACCACGTTCCCCTTCGACTTAGACATCTTC
>DLRL01000067.1:6246-9017 GCA_002501085.1 Gemmatimonadales bacterium UBA7889 | reverse complement strand
TTCGACTTAGACATCTTCTGGCCTTCTGCATCTAAAACGAGATCATTGACGATTACGTTCTTGAATGGAGTACCCCTCCCTAGCAATGTCGAGATAGCTAGGAGCGAGTAAAACCAGCCTCGAGTCTGATCCAGTCCTTCCGAGATGAAGTCAGCCGGAAAGTGCGTATCAAATTCATCACTGTTTTCGAAGGGATAGTGCCACTGTGCAAATGGCATTGCACCTGAATCAAACCATACATCAATAACCTCAGGCGCACGCCTCATTGTTCCCGCGCACTCAGCGCAGGGCCAGCTATAGTCATCAATGAATGGACGGTGAGGATCAAAGTCTTCCGGAAGTTTTCCAACTAGCTCAGACAATTCAGAAAAAGATCCAATCCACCGAAGATGATCCCCATCTTCGTCGCAAACCCAGACTGGAAGTGGAGTACCCCAGTAGCGGTCACGCGAAAGTGCCCAATCAACATTGCCCCGGAGCCACTCGCCAAATCGGTTCTCTCCGACCTCCGCCGGATGCCACTTTACCTGGTCATTATTCGCTAGGAGGGTCTCTCGGAAGCGTGACGTAGCGGCAAACCAAGAGTCTCGAGCAACGTATAGAAGAGGTGATGCACAACGCCAACAGTGTGGGTAGCTGTGGGTTACCCGTCCAATGTTAAACAGCTTTTCCCTCGAGCGAAGTTCATCGACCAAAACAGAATCAGCATCTTTAACAAACTGACCACCCACTAAGGCAGTACTATCTATGAAGCAACCGGCATCATCAATTGGGTTGATCATAGGAAGACCGTGCTTTTGACCCGCTACGTAGTCATCTGCACCGAACGCAGGAGCCATGTGAACAACGCCAGTGCCTTCTTCGGCACTGACGAAGTCCTCCACAACGACAGTCCAGCCATTACCACTATCATTACCATCTACAGGATCAGGAACGAGGTTTAGCAGCTGCTCATAACGGAGACCTGCTAGCTCAACTCCCTTCCACTTTGTGCGGACTGTGGCTGTTTCGCCAAACAGAGCTTCCACTCGGCTTTCAGCAACTATGTAACAGCCGTTATCACTCAGAACCTCCACGTAAGTGAGATCCGGATGGACTGCCAACCCAGTGTTAGAGGGAACAGTCCAAGGGGTTGTAGTCCAAACCAAAAAAGCACGACCCGCCGGATCCCGGTCACCTTGATCATTTACGACATGGGCAATGAATGTGAGTGAAGGATCTTCGACCTCTTTATACCCCTGCGCTACTTCGTGAGAGGAGAGCGTTGTCCCACAACGTGGGCAATACGGAACACTTTTGTGGCCACGGTAGAGCAGCCCCTTCTCAGCAAATTCTTTGACTATCCACCAGACTGATTCGATGTAGTCGGGGTCAAAGGTTACATACGGTCTCCAGTATTCCAGCCAGTAGCCGATCCTTTCGCTAAGTTCCTCCCATTCCTCCTTATAGGTAAAAACAGAATCCCTACAGACTTGATTGAAATCCGCGATACCAAGTTCTTCAATTTCGGGCTTCCCACTTATCCCAAGCTTTTTCTCTGCCTCTATTTCCACGGGTAGGCCATGGGTATCCCACCCGGCGATCCTGGTTACAGTCCGACCCTCCATCGAATGAAAGCGGCAGACCAGGTCTTTGATCGTTCGGCCAATTACGTGGTGTAAGCCAGGGCGTCCATTGGCGGTGGGCGGACCCTCATAGAACACGAACGGTTCCCCGCCTACGTTCGCCGCAAGAGATTGGCGGAAAAGATCTTCCTCTTTCCAGCGCTTGAGGGTTTCCTTCTCTATCTGGACCAGCGTGTCCGGTAACTCGGGATAGTTCATATTCATGTGCGTGCACCAAAGAGTGCCGTACCAACCCGAACCATAGTGCTTCCCTCTCGGATTGCGATCTCGAAATCGTTAGTCATGCCCATAGAGAGCTCGGGACCTACCACATCCCCCTGAGTCCGTAATTTTTCGTGAATCTTTCGCAAGACCCGAAACGTGCTGATCAGCTTCTTATCATCAGCCCCAAACGGGGCCATCGTCATTAAGCCTTCGACTCGGATACCCGGAAATTCAGCTACACACAAGATATCATCCACCGCCGAATCCATATCGAAACCACTCTTTGAGTGCTCCTCAGAAGTGTTCACTTGGGTCAACATCCGAACTGTGATTCCTTCTTCTTGAGCAAACTTGGAGATGCGATTTGCCAGTTTTACTGAATCGACTGACTGGATCAGATGCGCAAGCTGAGAAGCTCGCCTTGCTTTACGGCTCTGCAAATGCCCAATCATGTGCCAGGTAGCTAAATCTCGCCCGAATTCACGAACCTTTTCTTCAAGTTCTTCTACCCGGTTCTCACCCAGATCGGTTAACCCTGCAGCTAACGCAGCTGATACAGCATCTACTGGGTGTGCTTTGGTGACCGCTATCAAGCGGACACTCTCGAACTCACGCCCGGAAGCATCCGTGGCTTTAGCGATGCGGTCATGAACTCGAGGGAGTGTCTTAGAGAGACGTCTCTCATAGCTGGGATTCATCGTAGTATTCGATTGCATAGCATACTAAGTAAACGAAAGGGACCCCGCCGGAGCTCCGGCGGGGTCCCTTTGGATCCTTTGAGGCTCTGTATCAGCGGACTTGGAATGTAATCCCGAAAGAGACCCACACAGGAACCCTTTTATCTCGGTTTAATGCCGCTGAAAAACGATACACTCCTGCTACAGCTAGTGCTGCGTCATCAAGTGCTTGGTGTCCAGAACTCTCATTGACCTGGAACTGCTG
>DLRL01000067.1:1320-5849 GCA_002501085.1 Gemmatimonadales bacterium UBA7889 | reverse complement strand
AGAGGTGGATACTCACGTTCCATGGCCCGGATAACTTCTGCTCTATTCTGGATATCCGGAGCCACTGTAAAGGGTGTGAATGTCGGCGCCGCCGAAAGATCTACAGCCTGCTCTTCAGGGGGCGGAGGTAAGTCTTCGACCGGATTGTCCTCGAAGGTGGTCGGAGCAATCGTTATATCTTCATCAATATCTGCAGATGCCATCACCGGCGTGGCTGGACGAGCTATCTGTTGTGGTGGTGGCGGAATTTCAATCTCTGGTGGTAGCTCGATTGCCTCTAACTCTTCCGACTCGAAAGAAAAATCCGCCGCGGTAAGTTCTGGCCAAAAAGCAAATGCGGCGAAATGGAAGGACGTAGCTAGAATCATAGACCCCCAAAACCAGGAACTGAAACTTCGTTTCAGACGTTCATTAGCAGTCTCTTGACTTTCGACTGTTACAGCTCCGTCAGCGCTCATCGTCTCTCCCTCTGCATGCTCTGCTCTAACTGTGTCGCGAAAACCACACGAACAACACCGGCATTCACCAGCGCGGTCTGCAGCTGGTCCATATAGCGGTATGGCACTTCCCGATCGCCACGAACTGAGATCACTAGTGCTCTTTCAGATGCAGCGTAAAGAGGAGCAACAATTGTAGTAGCTTGCTCCATCGTGTGTGGCTGGTCGTTGATGTATACCCCACCTTCCCGCTCCAGCCAAATATTAAGGATATTTTTCTGCTTCTCATCAATCTTCTGTGCAGACTCTGCCTCTGCCCACTCGATAGGACGATCACGGTCACGTTGGAAGACGGTAGTGACCATAAAGAAGATCAATAAGAGAAACGCGATATCAGCCATCGAGGAAGAAGGAATCTCTGACGACGCTTTTGAACTCTTCTCGAATCCACCACCCTTGATCGCCATACCTAGTTCTCCAATACCTGGAGTGAGATACGCTCTGCATTAGCTGAATGTAGTGCGTCCAAAACATCGACCATAAACTTATAAGGAGCATCTGGGTGCGTCTTTACAGCAGCAATCAAATTGGGATTCGAAGTCACTTCCTGCCGCCACAACCCTTCGATCTCTTGCGGGCGCATCTGTTGCTCCTGCTGACTCTCACCTCTTTTCACCGTCACAATCCCCGATGATTGGATCAAGAGATGGATAATGTTCTTCTGGCTGACCTGGGCTTCCTCACCTGGCTCGGGAAGTACAATTGCCAAGCCCTTATCCTTGGGAAACGTAGTCGTGACCAGAAAGAAGATCAGCAGTAGAAAAGCGATATCGGCCATCGACGATGTAGGAACTTCACTGCTTGCCTTCGATTTCTTGCTACCTAGAACCGACATTTCCGCTCCCGGTTTTGTTAACTAACAAAATAGTGGTGATTAGCGCTCTATATGACTTCGAAATCTTAGTCCTTATCTGTATCCTCTTCGGATTCTTCCGTTGCAAAGAAACTGGTAAGCCAACCTAAAGCCTTCTTAGTCACACTCTCGTTTTGAGGCACAACAAGTTGCTGAGTTGGCGTATCTGCAGGAGCCTTCCAAGTTGGAGCTGCAGCTGCCACACCAGCCGGCACCTGCTCCTCACCATCGCTTCCTTCTCTAAGAATCTGGATCTGCCCAGCTTTCTCCATATCCCAAGCAAGATTGAGGATCTTCTGAGTTCCTTGTTCCATATCGACGATCAGCTTGTCTATACGGGTAACAAAAAAGTTGTATGAGATGTTCACTGGGACTGCGATAAGTAGCCCAGCTGCCGTAGTGAGCAGCGCGACTTTAATACCGCCAGCCACAAGAGTTGGATCCACATCGCCGGCCTGCTCAATAGCAGCAAACGCCAGAACCATGCCTACCACAGTACCCAGAAAACCCATAAGCGGCGCGACGTTGGCGATCGTTGCCAAAATGACAAGGCCCCGCTCCAGAAAGCCAAGCTCTATAGTTCCCGTTGTGGCAACTGCAGATTCTAACTCGCCAGCAGCAAGCCTACGCGTCTGAATTCGTCGGAGCCCAGCAAGTAGAATCGCACCTGCCGGTCCTGGGGTATCCCGACAAATCTCAATAGCCGCTGACACGTCTCCCGTGTTAGCAACCGCTTCTACTTCTTCCAGGACGAGGTCAGTACCGCGGTGAGCGACGTGGAGCGTCCAGAATTTGGCAAAAATCACACCCAAAGCAACCATCGAGCACAGCGTGAGCGGGTACATCATCAGCCCGCCATCCGCAAATAGGGTCATCAACTGGTATTGGGTGCCCACTTAGGCCTACTCCTGATTGAGTTCTAGGACCAACCGCTTGAGCAGAAAAGCCTAGGCTAAACCCGTGCTTAGCGCCGACAGATCCTTACAAGACCTGCAGAATGTAGAGTAGGTCTGAGGAAAGTGTCAACGCATGAATGCTGACAAGAAAATGCGGATGGATTCATGGGGTTTCACACCTGTAGCCCTGCTGTGTCCAGTGCTGGCAGTCCACCTAGCAGAATTTCTCGCAAACGGCCGACACCAAGATCTTGCTCCAAGCGGCCTTCAATGGCTACAGAAATATGCGAAGTCTCCTCACTTACAATAATTACGATTGCATCCGTTTCCTCGCTCAGACCAATAGCCGCACGGTGTCGTGTCCCAAGGGAATGGTCCACCTGCGACTGTGTCAGCGGGAGGATAGTACCCGCGCTGCGGATCTGATCTCCAGAGATCAGAACAGCTCCATCGTGAAGCGGTGAATAAGGTGTAAATATCGTCTTGAGGATTTCCGCTGATACACGAGCGTCTATCGAGTTTCCAGTCTCAGCATATTCATCTAGGCCAATTTCCTGCTGTATAGCGATGATCGCTCCGTGTCCTGAACCAGATAAGCTGATCACAGCGTCTAACACCTCTTCCGCGATTCGCCCCACTTCCAGACGCTGGAAAATACGGACCATCTTGCTACGACCAAGACGAGCAAGTGCCGAGCGGAGCTCAGGTTGGAATACAACAAGCGCTGCGATCGCCCCGTACTGAAAAACCGCCTCTAACAGAGTCCGGATCAAAACTAGGTCCAGCAAGCGAGCGGCACCGTATATGAACGCAAGCGAAACCAGTCCAAGCATGATCTGCATCGCACGAGTACGCTGAATGACAAGTAGGATCCGGTAAGCCAGGAACGCTACAAGAAGGATTTCCACTAAATCAGTCCATCCCGGCTTCAAGAATTCCAGTTGTTCCCAGATCCGGACCACCGCTACGGCTCCTCGGTCAAGTTCCCGTCACCCTTCACTGTTATGATCGGGGGCTTCGTAAATGCCGGTAGCAGGTCCTGGGAGCGGCCCATCTGCCCCGGGCAAACCTAGTGAAGGTGGGGCTTTTTCAGGTTGCTTCGACGGATCAGGTGGGCTAGCAGAGATTTCTTCGCTGGCTGGAACCGGTTGAGGAGGAAGTGCTTCGCCCTGCTCAAGCGCTTGGATTTCTTCGCGACCCAACGTCTCACGTTCTAAGAGCGCATGCGCCACGCTCTCTAGTAGATCGCCGTGTTCCTTCAGTACTTCGTGAGCACGTTCATGGGCTGTGTCTAAGAGACGTTTCACTTCCTCGTCAACCAACCTAGCAGTGTGTTCAGAGATAACCCTCCTCTGGCCAAGTTCCCTACCCAAGAACACTTCCTGCTCAGAATCACCCACAGATATCAGCCCGACGACATCACTCATTCCGAAAGTCATCACCATCTTTCTGGCCATAGCGGTTGCCCGCTCAATGTCATTACCCGCACCCGTCGTAACATCCTTCGGGCCGAAGGTGACTTCCTCCGCAACCCGTCCACCAAACAGCATGGCAAGCTGTCCTTCCATCCACTCCTTGGTGTACGAGTGCCGATCTTCCTCCGGGAGACTGGCCGTGATCCCTAAGGCACGTCCTCTTGGAATGATGCTGACCTTATAGACCGGATCTAACCCTGGAATCTTCAATCCAAGGACCACATGCCCTGCTTCATGATACGCAGTGAGCCGACGCTCATTCTCCGTGAGGACTAAGCTTCGGCGCTCTGTACCAAACATGACCTTGTCCTTGGCTTGCTCGAAGTCCTTCATGGCTACTTTCTCAGCATCTTGACGAGCTGCGAGGAGCGCGGCTTCATTGCAAATATTCTCAAGATCAGCACCACTCATACCCGGTGTTCCTCGGGCGATGAGTGCAAGCTCAATATCATCGGCAAGTGGAAGCTTCTTGGCATGAATCCGGAGGATACCCTCTCTCCCTTTCACGTCTGGGGCATCGACGACGATCTGTCGGTCAAAACGTCCCGGCCGCAGAAGTGCAGGATCAAGTACATCTGGTCTATTGGTCGCTGCCAGAAGAATTACACCTTCGTTCGACTCAAAACCGTCCATCTCGACGAGGAGTGCATTAAGGGTTTGTTCACGTTCATCATGTCCGCCACCAAGCCCTGCCCCACGATGTCTTCCAACAGCATCGATTTCGTCTACGAAGATTATACAGGGGGCGTGTTCCTTGCCCTGCTCAAAAAGGTCACGAACCCGTGAAGCACCAACACCGACAAACATT
>DLRL01000067.1:631-1006 GCA_002501085.1 Gemmatimonadales bacterium UBA7889 | reverse complement strand
AGCACCAACACCGACAAACATTTCGACAAAATCCGAACCAGACATCTGGAAGAAGGGACGCCCTGCTTCTCCAGCAACTGCTCTTGCTAGAAGAGTTTTACCTGTTCCCGGTGGACCAACGAGTAGAACTCCAGTTGGCAAGCGCCCACCCAATCGAGAGAACTTACTCGGATCCTTAAGGAATTCGATAATCTCCTCAAGCTCCTGCTTTGCTTCATCCGCTCCAGCAACGTCTGCGAAAGTGACCTTAGGTGTGTCAGGTGAAATAAGCTTGGCCTTAGATCGACCGAATTGGAATGCACGATTACCACCACCCTGCATCGTACGGAAAATCCAAATCCAGAAAGCAATAAATAGCAGCCAAGGAAGCGCACT
>DLRL01000067.1:0-295 GCA_002501085.1 Gemmatimonadales bacterium UBA7889 | reverse complement strand
AGTAGCAGTTGGCCCCAGCTAGGTTGGGACGTCTTTGCATCAATGATGACGTCTTCCGCCTCTAGGTCCTCTATGAGTCCATCAGTCATCTCGCCCGGAAGAGTAAGCTGAAACCGGGTAATTTCCTGATCCGCCTTACTGAACGGAGCACGAAACTCGCCATCTATCTCGCGATCACTAACGGTCACCTTATGCACGTTCCCGCGACTAAGTTCGGCCCGGAACTCCGTGTATGTGACGGCGGACGCCGGATCGTTATTCCGGAATAGACCGGCTGCCATAAAGAACAGAAGGA
>DLRL01000078.1:7913-11734 GCA_002501085.1 Gemmatimonadales bacterium UBA7889 | reverse complement strand
GAAACCGGGGTTAGTCAATAAGGCGCGCTGGGCTATACAACACTGTTTTACGCGTCCGGTGTGGTGCTCCCGTCTACGTTGCGTTCCTGTGGGGTGAGGGGGCAGAATGAGGGGAGGGAAGGGCATCCTAAGAAGAGTTGGAACTCAATAACATCTCCCCGTAGCAGGTAGCAGGGGGTCTATAAAGCCTGGAGCCTTGTTGCAAAAGTGACAGTCGACCTGATCGCTTTCCAGGCAAAGGAGCTAATTATGCAAAACGCGCGCTCTATCCTTTCGATTGCCAGCTTCTTGCTGGTCTCTTCTGGGTCATTCCCGGTCGCGGGTCTACAGCAGACGAGCAACCTCCTTGGCATGGATACTTATCTGGAAATGGAATCGGCCGGGAGCCCTCAGATCTCTCCCAACGGAGGCCACATCCTGTTTACTCGTGGTAGCGTAGACAAGATGAACGACCGGAATCAGAGCAACCTGATGATCATGGATCTGGAGACGGAGAGGATAAGGGAGCTGACAACAGGAAGTTTCACTGTGTCGTCTCCCATCTGGTCCCCGGATGCAAGCAGGATCGCTTTTTTCTCTGATAAGAGCGGGACCAATCAGATTCACATGATGTGGCTCGACACCCGCGCTACGGTTCAGCTCACAAACCTTGATCGCTCGCCGAGTGGAATCCGGTGGTCTCCAGACGGGACGAGGATCTCCTTCACGGTTTTCATTCCTGATACAGGCTCACCATTACCTATAACGCTCCCTGCGTTTCCCACGGGGGCCCAGCTTGCGGGGCCTGCGGTGGTAGAGGACCGAATTTCTTGGAGAAGCGACGGGCGCGGGTATAACCGCAAGGGCAACCAGCAGATCTTCATTATCGATTCCGAACTTGGGGGCACGCCCCGCCAGATCACCTCCGGGGACGAATCCCACAGCAATCCCAGATGGTCGCCCGACGGTACAAGACTCTATTTCGGAGGAGATCTTGATCCAGAGGAAGGTTATGTCCGCAGCAACTCTGAGATTCACTCCATTGATCTTGCAACGCTTGAGATCACAACCCTGACGGACCGCCTGGGCCCCGACTCTGGACCACTCATTTCGCCTGAGGGAACCCAGATCGCCTACACCGGATACGACCAGAACGAGAACTACAGCAATCTGTCAAATCTCTACCTGATGGACAGTGATGGAGGCAATAAGCGCCAACTCACCCGGGACCTACCGAACTCTCCAGGAAATATCATGTGGGCCCATGATGGCTCCGGGCTTTTCTACACAATGGGTGAAGAAGGGTCTTCGAACCTCTATTTTATCTCAATAACTGGTGCGATCAGGAAAATTACGCACGGTGTCCACTATATCTCCGGCATCTCCATTGCGGACAATGGACGTGTCGCAGCAACGAACTCGACCTTCTACAGGCCGAGTTACTTGGTGACATTCGATCTCGATCGACCGGACGATATCACAACCCTCGTTGACTTTAATGACGATGTTCTGGAGGGTGTGAAGCTCGGTGAGGTTGAGGAGATCTGGACGGAGTCCTCGGATGGCCTCCGGGTACAGGGATGGCTCATGAAGCCTGCCGATTTCGAACCGGGAAGGAAGTATCCGATGCTGCTTTGGATTCATGGTGGGCCGGTCTCCATGTATAGCGTCCGCTGGAACTGGAACTGGCAAAACTTCGCGGCGGACGGATATGCAGTACTCTGGATGAACCCGAGAGGAAGCACAGGATATGGCCAGGATTTCGTTAACGGGATCAACTACCTGTATCCTGGCAAGGACTTTGACGATCTGATGGCGGGGGTGGACGCCGCGATTGATCGTGGGTTCATCGATGAGGACAACCTCTTTGTCACCGGCAGCAGTGGAGGTGGTGTGCTCACCGCATGGATCGTTGGTCATACTGACCGGTTCAGGGCGGCAGTTTCGCAACGCCCGGTTATCAACTGGCACTCCTTCGTCGGTACGACTGACGGAGCCGGATGGTATCGGCGGTTCGAGTCGATGCCGTGGGAAGATCCAGTAGAGTACGCCATGCGTTCACCCCTTCACTACGTCGGGAACGTCACCACACCTACCATGCTGTTATCTGGTGAAGCGGACTTGAGGACGCCCATCGGTCAGGCCGAAGAATTTTACCGGGCACTTAAAGTGCTCAACAAGGAGACGCTCCACGTGAAGCTCCCGGACGAGTATCACGGGACGCGCAGTATCTCGCATAGATTGATGATCCAATTGTACCTCAAGGCATGGTTCGACAAGTACCGTGATGGGCCTATCACTTGACGAGGCGACTCACCCCCAGTAATGCCAGTACCGAGAACATTCATAGAGAGGTACCCGACATGACAAAACAGACCACCCGTCGCGAGATGCTCAAAGAAAGCATCGCTCTTGCTGGATTGGGCGTCCTCGGCCTACCGGAATGGGCATTTCCGGTCCTCGCCCAAGAACAGACCCTGGTACCTTTTACCGACCTGCCCGAGACCCTCACGCTGGAGCGGACACCGGATCGGCGGATCATCGACATCCGAACGATCAACGGGGTGTTTACCCCGAGTGACCAGTTCTTCACAACGCAGCATTACGGGCACCCTGAGATCGACACGGCGACGTACCGACTGCGAGTGTCTGGACTCGTGGATCGGCCATTGGCTCTCTCGCTCGCTGACCTTCAAGCGATGCCGAGTCGCGAGCTGGTCTTTGGGTTCGAGTGCTCGGGGAACCGCGGCCCGGTGAATGGTCTTTCGAGCAACGGTCTCTGGCAGGGCGTCCCGTTGCGTGCGGTCTTGGAGCGAGCCGGGGTGCAGCCCGAGGCCCGTGAGTTCGTTCTGTTTGGTGCCGACCATGGTGAAGAGGAGGTGGAGTTCCGGGGAAGAACGTACCCGGTGGATCAGAACTACGGCCGGAGTCTCCAACGAGACGAGGCACTGTCAGACGAGCCGCTGCTGGCATACTCACTGAACAACGAGCCGCTCACCACGCATCAGGGGCGTCCCCTCCGGCTGCTGGTCCCTGGATGGTACGGTGCACCAAATGTGAAGTGGCTCTCCGAGATCCACGTCCAGGAAGATCAGTACCTCGGGAAGTACCAGGCTCGCTGGTACCGGACCTTGAGGGGCGAGATGGTCAACGGCGAGATGAAGTGGAAAGAGACGGCAATCACTAAGATGCGGCTGAAGTCGTTCATCGCACGGGTAACCACCGACGGTAGCCGGCACAACGTGTTCGGTGTGGTGCTGAACGACGGTACGCCCATCCGGTCGGTCGAGGTGAGGGTAGACGACGGCCCGTGGCAGCCGGCGACGCTCGACCCGGAAACAGCGAGTGAGAAGTACGGATGGAAGTTCTTCAACTACACTTGGGACAATGCTACCCCGGGTGAGCACACCGTGACTTCGCGGGCGACCGACGCGAACGGCGACGTGCAGCCGACTGCCGAGGAACTGGGGGTAAAGCAAACCTTCCTCGAACACAACGCGCAGGTGCCGCGGACCCTTATCATTTCGTAATCAGGCATTTAGCTTGCCTGCCTTGTAAAGGCCAGGCACGGGATGATCTATGAGTGAAAAGGACAGAAGGTATACAGGGATTGGTTCCGCACTTGGTATGATTTTCGGAATAGTTTTCGGTCAGGCAATCTTTGGTAATGTTGGCGTTGGTCTTGCGCTTGGTATGATTTTCGGAGCTGTGATCGGTGTGGCCATTAGCCGCGCTTCCGCTTCTGGATAGCCGGGTCTCTATCTGAACAGCGTCACCCCCAGTACCCCACACTCTCCCTATTTTACCGCACCCACCGCTGGACTATACAACACTGTTTTGCG
>DLRL01000078.1:0-7582 GCA_002501085.1 Gemmatimonadales bacterium UBA7889 | reverse complement strand
GTCCGGTGTGGTGATCCCGACGGGAGTTTCGGTGTGGAATGCTTTGCCACCCGTGGATCTTGATTGTCTTGAATTGAATCTTGGCTGTAAGCCATAACTATTTGGAGCTGAGACCGTGTCCAAGGCATGTGGCAGCTTTGTGATTCTCAGCCCTTAAGGCTCCTAATGCCATTACTGCTAATATAGTTAACCACAACCAACCTAATTCATCAGATATAGCAGTGACGATTATTGCTGCTGCCCACATAATTGACTGTGAAATCATAATTTTTGACATAACATTTTCCCCTCATCTAATGTGTAAAATGCTGTACATAGATGCTACGAAGCCCGAGGTCTCTCATCTTGAAAGATGTCTTCTATCCCCAACTCAAAAAGCCGAGCAGCTTTGAAGGCTAGTTTCAAACTGGGATCGAATTTTCCTGTTTCAATGGCGTTAACGGTCTGTCGAGAAACCTGTAGCTCATCGGCCAACTGAGCTTGAGTCCAATCCTGTTCCGCACGAAGTACCTTAAAACGATTTTTCATCTGTACTTCCTAGCACCGGCGTAGTTCGCGGCCACGAAAGTCAGAGCCATCAACGAGTTGAGGTGTCCAATCTCCGGCTGAAAAGAAATAAGTTTTTGGGATGCCAGCAGTGTATAGCTAATCCCACACACTAATCCCACACCTAGTGTGATAGATGCGGCATTAAGAAAGATTTTTTGACCCAGTTCGTCCAACGCTTGTACGTATCGTTTAATCTGCAAAATCATTCTAAAGCCAATTCCTAGATTGACCAGAATTGCAAGAATCGTTGGCAAAGTAGCGTAATCCCATATCAATCCGGGCCCCAAACCTGCGAACGCAGTGGTCGCTAACCAAGTAGCGGTCCAGCGGAGCAGGTGAAGAGAGCTTTTAGCGATCCTTGTGGGGTAATTATTGGAATCTGCCTTCAGTTTATCCATGTGTTTAACTTTTTCGTTGTAATGTAAAGTAAACTTGACGTATAGTAGTGCTTACAATTCATAGAGTCAAGTAAACTTAACATAATGATTAGTAAGCATGACTTTTAGAGAGAGGCCGAGGTTGGTCGCAACGATTTCTCCCTAATTCAAGTATATCCTATTAGAGAGGACACACTTTTTTACTAAATAGAGAGAGGTTTTATGTGGGCACTTCTTATTCCATTAGCTGGAATCGCAATGCCAGTAGGGATTGTTTGGATCGTTTTTTACTATGACAACAGAACTAAGGAACAGTTTAATGCAACCCTGCAAAAGTTGATTGAAAGTGGGCAAGAATTATCTCCAGAATTACTGGAAAGCGTTCCGGGGTATAAGGCGGGAAAGGGAAAAGATAAAGATGATATTCGCTCTGGACTCATTACC
This sequence comes from Gemmatimonadales bacterium UBA7889, assembly GCA_002501085.1. Classification (GTDB taxonomy): domain Bacteria; phylum Gemmatimonadota; class Gemmatimonadetes; order Longimicrobiales; family Gaopeijiaceae; genus UBA1142. Next base: position 6,212 of record DLRL01000078.1, on the reverse strand, counting down.
TCTGGGGTAGGAATAGGAATCGCTTTATTTGGACATTTTGGTGCAGAAGAGCAGGCGCTCTTTGGGATCGGACTGTTAGTGCTCTCCATTGGTGTGGGAATTCTTGCATATGGCATTTACAGTAAGAACAAGAAAGGTGACGATCTTTCTTAATGGAAACGGATGAAGAATTGGTTAACAGAACCCTTAGCGGGGAGACCGACTGTTATGGGGTTCTTGTTCAAAGACATGCTGACTATTTGTTCGGGCTGGGTATGCGTTTTACTGCGGGCAATAGAGAGTTTGCCGAAGATGTTTCTCAGCAGAGTTTTCTAAGAGCTTATAAGTATCTGAAGAGTTTCAATCCGAAGAAGAAATTCAAACAGTGGCTCACTGGTATCGCAGTTAACTGTTATAAGGATCTCAGTAACAAAGAGAGTCAGTATCTGTCGCTAGAAGTAATTGATGAGCCAAGTTACACACCCGATTTCGGAGGTAATACAGGATTCTTTGAACTCATTAAACCTCTCGCTGAAGATGAAAGGACCATATTCACACTGCGGTATGTTTATGAGTACCAGATTGACGAAATAGCGGAGGTTGTGGGCTTGAAATCGGGCACCGTAAAATCAAAGATAAGTCGGGCGCTGGAGAAATTAAGATGAACCGATTAGAGGCTGCCATAGAGAAAGAAAAGGGGATTTCTTACTCTCAAAGAGATAAAGATTTATTTAGTTCTCATATACTGATTTTGATACACCAAGAGCAAGAATCTAAGAAGTTTAAAAGAAAATTATGCCTCGCTCTTTTCTTGGGCGTAGGAAGCTTGAGTCTCTTGTTCTCTCGGATAAGCGAAATCGCTAACGATTTCACAGTCGGGTTAAGCGATGCAATTACGGGCGACGTTCTTACAATCACTAACGATTTTACAGTCTGGTTAAGCGATGCAATTACGGGTGACATGCTTACAATGGTAGTCTTCAGCTATGGGCTATTGTTTGCCCTGCTCCCCTTACTCAAAAAGCCAGACTTCATCTTCAATTAGATTCTGGAAGAGGTGCTTAGCTAAAGAATGGAGATCAGAAAAGCGGCTAGAGTTGCTTGCCTCACTCTCCTCACCTGCCTTTGTACCTTACCGTCGTCCGCACAGCAATTGCAGGACACCCGAGACGTCGTGCTCAAACTGTTCTTGGATTGTCAGGGAGCAGGGTGCGAGGACCTGGATTTTTTTCGGAGTGAAGTTCCAGTCGTCAACTGGGTTCGGGACAGGGAGGATTCTGATCTCCATGTCCTAGTCACAGATCAACCTACAGGCGGTGGTGGACGGCTCTTTACGCTGGCGTTTATCGGTCGAGGTGAATTCGAGGGTGAAGACCAAGAACTGAGTACTAGTACCGTGGCAGACGCTACGGATGACGAGCAGCGGACAGCGATCCTTGGTCGACTCAAACTCGGACTTGTTCAGTATCTTGTGGGCACACCTGCTGCTGATCAGATCGAGGTGGTTTTGGGAACGCAGGGGGTTGGGGCGGAACTAGCAGAGCAGGGAGGGCGGGCTACCCCCGGGGAGGATCAGGTTGCTTCTCCAGGGGATGATCCCTGGAATTTCTGGGTCTTCCGTCTGGGTGGAAATGGTATCCTTAATGGTGAATCGAGGATCAAGGGTTCGAATCTAATTGCTAATCTGAGCGCGAACCGTACAACCGACGCCTGGAAATTTGACATCTCAGGTTTATTCAGCAGAAGCAAGTCAGAGTTCACTGTTAATCCAGATTTGCCGCAGGTTGTTTCGGTTATTGAGGACTGGAGGCTCTCCTCCATCCTCGTCAGGAGTTTGACACCCAAGTGGTCCCTAGGAGTACGGACTATTTCTGGTCGGTCCACAAGGCTTAACGAAGATTTTCGGTGGAGTATCTCACCGGGGGTCGAGTACAACCTTGTACCCTACTCTGAGTCGACTCGGCGGCTGTTCACACTTCAGGCGCTGCTCAATGTCCGACATTGGGATTATGCGGAGGAGACAGTTTACTTCGAGACTGAGGAAACCCGGTTGGCGGCATCGCTCACCGCAGCGGTGAACCAGGTACAACCTTGGGGTCGTATGCAACTCTCGCTCACCGGTTCTCAGTACCTGCACGACGCTGACCTATACAGGGTTGCCCTAAACGGTTCAGTATCATTTCGACTTTTCCGTGGTTTCTCAGTCAATGTGGGCGGCTTCTACGCCTGGGTTCGTGACCAACTCTTTCTACCAACGGGTGGCGCGAGTCCGGAAGATGTTCTGCTCCGTCAACGCCAACTTCAGACCAACTTCAACTATGCTACCGTTATTGGGTTTTCATACCAATTCGGGTCCATCTTCAATAATGTGGTGAACCCTCGGTTCGGTGGTGGGGGAGGAGATCGGATAGAGATCAATATCCGAGGAGATTAAGAGTCCAACTGGCTGGGAGTTCAAAGCTTTGACTAGCCAGCTCCCTCTATTTCACCGCACCCACCGCTGGACTACACAACACTGTTTTGTGCGTCCGGTGTGGTGCTCCCGGCTACGTTGCGGATCTGCGGGGTGCAGGGGCAGAATTAGGGCATGAGGAAAAATCTACTATTCGCTCTCGCGCTGATAGCGGTCGGGTGTGCTGACTCGATCCCACGGAGAACCTCGAACATCCGGGTGATAATCAATTGAATAATGTTTCACGAAGGACTTTTCTAAACACCGCGGGACTGGCCATCGCTAGCGCCGCCTTCGCACCGATAGCGTACAGTGCTGAAATGAGCCACCGCGCTCGGATTGAGGCTGCCTTAGCGAACCTCCCGACTGACCGCACCCCGCTGAGCTTTTGGTGGCACTGGGCAAACCAAGATCGTTCGCCGAGACGTCTGGCAGAATTGGCAGTTCGCCTTCAGCAGCGGCTTGATATGGACTTCATCAAGTTCTCACCGTACGGGCTGTATTCTGTTGTGGATTGGGGTGTGCAACTAAATGTCCGAGGGGGACCTGATACACCAATCCTGGCGGAAAGCCCAATTCAAAAGCCCGACGACTGGTTAAAGATCATGCCGGTCCGAAGCGACGCTGGTGAGTATCTGATTGTACTCGAAGCTCAGCGTATTGCCCTTGAAATGCTTAACGGTGACGTGCCATTTGTGCAGACGGTATTTTCACCACTAACCTCGGCGTCGAAGATCGCGGGACCTGGCAAGCTGACGCAGTATATGCAGGACTCCCCAAGACAAGTACATGCCGCCCTCGAAGCTATTACCGAAACTAGCCGAAGCTTTGTCGAACGGGTTGTCTCTGGTGGGGCAGACGGTGTCTTTTTCGCCAATCAATGGGCGGGTGTCGACCTTCTACCGCCGGATCTCTACAACGAGTTTTCCAAACCGTACGACTTGCAGATGCTCGAACCGCTAAAAGGCAAGACCTGGTTCAATATCTACCACCTGCATGCACACGACATAAACTTCGACGGTGTTCTCGACTACCCGGTAGAGGCTTTCAACTGGCATGATCGAGACTATGGCCCATCCATCGCAGAAATGCGAATGCGCACCGACAAGTGCCTCATTGGTGGGATTACACCGAGCGCAGGCGGTCCATTGGTAGCGGGTTCGACATCCGATGTTGATCGTGAAGTTATGGACGCGATCCAGCAATCTGGTGGAACCGGGTTCATCCTGGGACCGGGCGAAGTCGTAGATCCGTCATCGAAACCAGAGAACGTTGATCAAATACTCAAGAGCGTTCTATCAGCAGCTCATAACTAGGATCAGTATGAATCCGATAGGCTTCTTAAGAGGCAAGCTCACGCTGGAAAAACTCGTTCGTGATGCTCCCATTCCATTTGTTATTATTGGAATAGCTATTGGGATGGTACTGATGGTGATCCTCTTCCAATACTATGAAGAGGTGATTAAGTCATGGGCTGGGTACTCTCAGCTCGCTTTTCCGTTGTTAGCGGTTTACGTGACTTTCGCCTGGATCCTTGGGCGCGTTTTCCGGCGCAAGCTGTCTGAAATGCTAGGAGAATAAGACGGCTTCTCTTCAACCTCGTTTTGAATTTCCTGTGAACTCCTAGTCCATCTAGCAGCACCGTTTTGCTCGGTCCGGTGTGGTGCCCCGGCCATGTTGCGGTCCTGCGGTTAGAGCAAGTAGACTCCCCCTACTGTTTCACTGCTCTAAAGAAGGTCGGATATGGAAACGAAGAAGCTGGTGACGGGAATCGTTGTTGGCGGGATCACCATGTTCGTCGTCGGCTATCTAGTTTTTAACATGGCGATGGCTGGCTTCTACGAAACCAATGGCGGTGCGTCTTTTGGTGTAGCTCGCGAGGCAACTCTCTGGTGGGCAATCGCTCTAGGCACCGCTTCTCTGGCTACGCTGGTCACGCTCTGCATCGGGTGGTCGGGGGCCAAGAATGCCACCCAGGGCTTCAAGATCGGAGGGATGGTCGGTTTTCTTGTTTGGTTCGGTGTAGACTTGATATATCATGGCCAATTCACCATCGCGACGAACATTCTCCCACTAGTGGATGGCTCGCTGGAGATCGTTCGCACCGGAATCGCTGGGGCGGTCATCGCCACCGTTTTGGGAGGATCCAAGGAAGCCTGAAGCAGTCCCAGTTGTAGCTTTACCACCTCTACCGGCACTGTTTTGCAGGTCCGGTGTGGTGCGAGTCGGCACACATTACCATCCCGGAAACAATAGATGTACGGTTTACCGTAACAACTTCTGTTTCTTTAGTCGTGTACGGTCGAATCCTTCAACAAACTCGTAGATCCGAGATCCGGCGATGGGTCAGGGTTTTCAGGTGCTATCTCGGGTGAAGCATCCAGGGCTCTCGCCACCTCAGCCGCGTGCGTCGCCTTATGGGCAACCGGGCCAGGGTCAGTGCGTCCAGCGATCATGTTCACTACCTCGTCGGGAACTTCGCCACTTAGAATCTTTCCTGCAGCTTCAATCTGTGCTTCCTCGTTCCCCCCCCCGATTGCCATCGGCCCGACACCCGTTAAGAGCCAGTGACCATTTACACCAAGTACGCGTGGTAATTGCACCAGCGTCGCTGCCGTGGGTGCCGTACGTCCAGACTCCCAGTCGCTGATCCTCGATCCGGCTCCCAGACCTAGCAGGTCAGCAAGCGCGGCCTGTGTTATGCCTGCTCGCTGTCTTGCCATACCGAGACGGGTTGCGAGTGTTGACTCAATCATCACCAAAGTCCTTAAGTAAGGCCTGCTCAGGCTGATTATATTTAGTTCTAGCAAGCTTGTATACTTTAATACACGATGAATAAGGGTCCGTGGGCCTTCTAAGTAGGATGAGATCACAACTAGCCCCCAAGCCCCCGAAGCTCAGCTAACAACACTGTTTTATGCTTCCGGTGTGGTGTTCCTGTCTACGTTGCGGTTTTGTGGGGTGCGGCGCAAAACACTGCCCCCCCGGAGGACATCAACCAAGGATCCCGTGAAAAAGTTACGTCCATCGGTTGCGTTCGTGCTTTTGGCAGCAGGCCTCGTGGTGTGACTGGCGCGGCTCCCGCCGGGATACCGGAGGCATTCCGGTCATGGAAAGCCCAAGCGACGCCTTCGCTCGACACCAGTTGTTCTTAAGGCTAGCGCGGTAGTCTCGGCACTGTAAGAGGAGCGGACTCCAACACCCCGGACTCTCTCATGAAAAGCCTGGCTCCTAGAGCACCTACTAACCCCTCATAACCCTCTCATGTAGGGTTTCGACAGTTCTCCAGGCAGCCTGGATTGCACCTTCAAGCCAAGCTGGTCGCGTTCCGGTACCCGCTGAGCCCAAGNNTGGGGTGCGGCGCAAAACACTGCCACCCTATCCCTGCTGCACTGCCCACCCGAGGACATCAACTAAGGACCCTAGAAGTACCGCAGAAGCGATGCCCTCAAAACATTTCTCTGACGGAGCGCTAACTCCGGTTCCTGGGTAGCATCGCCAGCCCACGTGATCAGTTCGACTTCGATCGCCGTACGTGCTGTCGGTGTCCACCGTGCCTCGATGAAGTAGTGCCGATTCCCTGACTTCGGATCTATGAACGCCAGATTTGAGAACCTGATCTCTTCAGTGACGAGTTGCCCACCAAGCATGATGTCATCGACTAGGGGACTTGTTTGCGCGCGCTGGAGCGAGGTTAGGCCTTGCTCGACCATTAAGGTGAGATACGGCTTCGGGTACCACTCCGCACCCGCGACGATTCTAGCCTCAGTGTCTCCGTCGC
>DLRL01000112.1 GCA_002501085.1 Gemmatimonadales bacterium UBA7889 | reverse complement strand
GTGCCTTTCGCACTCCGATTTCCCTGGTACGTTCCATCACCGAGACCAGCATGATGTTCATGATCACAATTCCGCCGACCACCAAAGATATGGCCACAAGACCTGGCAATGCCGTAAAGAGTATACGGGAGATATTGTCCCAGAAGCTTATGGCATCATCCGCGGTTTCCAATGCAAAATTGTTTGTTTCTGAGGGCCTTAACAGGCGCCTCGTCCTCATGATACCCTCGGCCTCCATTTGAGCCTCAAGGAGGCGGTCTGGGTTGACGGTCTGGATAATTACTTCGTCCACAATCCCAGGAGGGTTGAGTACCGCTTGAATCGGTGATCGGTGGGGAGCGACTGCAAAGTTGTCGAGTGACATTCCGAACAGTGAGCCTCGTTCTTCAAGTACACCGATCACCCTGTAAGGGAACCCTCTCAAACGGACCGTATGTCCAATCGGATCAAGATCTTCGAAAAGGACTTCGGAAGTCTCAAAACCTAAGACAAGGACTGGGGTTCCGGTGGCTGCTTCTTGTTCAGTGAAAGCTCGACCACGGTCAATCTTGAGGTTGCGGACAGGGAACACCTCGGGGGATGCTCCGATCAGTTGCACCCCGGTAGCAGTGCGACCATTGTCGGCAACTGCCGTTCCACCTGAGCTGCTTTGGATTGCGATTCGTGCTGGGATCGTGAGTCGGGCACGAATCGCTTCTGCGTCCTCGTAGCGAAGTCGGGGTGCTCGCATCCGACGGCGCCACCTCTCCTCGTCTGTATTAATATCAACTTCAGGCCAGCGGCGAAGTGTCACCGTACTGACGCCGAATACCTGTGAGGTGACTTCTTCGCGCACATAGCGATCGAGACCCTCGATGATCGTCACAACTACGATCAAGAACATTACTCCTAGGATCACGCCTATGAGGCTAAAAAAGCTTTTCAGCTTCTCCGAGCGAAGTTGCTGCATCGCGAGGATGACGCCTTCCCAGACCTGCATCTAATCTGTCAGCTTACTGGAGAGACTTCAGTCGGCATCAATCAGATCCGCCGATTCTGATCCGGAAGCCACTGCCGCCGCCATCACCGCCGCCACCTATGCCAAACTGGAAACCGCCGGTGATGTCGTCATCCGTATTCCTTACTAGATCCCCGTCTTGTAGCTGGCGGATCATCTGGTAAGGACCTGAGACCAAGTTGTCTCCGATGTCTATGCCAGCGAGGACCTCAAAATATTCTTGGCCGGCGATACCCAGTCTGATTGGAGTAAACGTGACAGTACCATTAACTACGATGAAGACACCTTCCTCATCCAGAGAGTCATTTTCTCCTTGAGAAGAATCATTTGCCCCCGAATCTGTTGTGCCGGTCACTTGATTAAGATTCGCAGATTGATTTTCTGAAGATTCAGTCTCTCGAACGGTAACCGCGATGATTGGTACTGAAATAACACTTCTACGCATTTCGGTAACAATGTCAGCTGTAGCGGATAAGTCTGGGCGGAGGGATGCACCGTTCTCATCTAGTGTGATTACGACTTCGAAGTCTATCGCAGCCTGCTGACCCGCTGATTGTTGTGATGGTGGGTTGATCGCCGAGTTACCGATTTCTGTGACCTGGCCGGAGAAATACTCGTCAGAGAAGGCATCGATGCGAATTGTCGCACTGTCGCCTAGAGAAATCTGAGGGACGTCGGTTTCGTCTACCTGGACGACAACTTCAATTACAGAAAGATCAGAGATAGTAAGTACAAGTGAGCCCGGGTTGTTCATCGTACCGATGATAACTGTCTCCCCTTCTTCAACGTTCAGCCTCGTTACTCTACCATCCATGGGTGCGATGAAGATGGTCTTTGAGACCTGTTCATCAGCTTCCTCAACCGCAGCTTGAGCCTGTGACACTCCATGCCGTGCTGAGGCGAGGGTTGCTTCTGAGACATCTAGATTAGTACGTGCATCATCAACCTGTTGACGACTCACCAGGATAGAATCACGGGACCGAAGAGCCAGAAGGCGATCTAGGTCGCGCTGTGTACGTAAGAGATTGGCCTCTTGCTGAGTTTGCTGTGCCTGCGCTTGAGCGAGAGATGCTTGGGTACGTGATAACGAGGCTTCGTATTGGTCCGGTTCTAAGCGAAGGAGCACTTGTCCTTGCACTACGTCCTGTCCTTCATCAACCAATAGTTCTGCAACTCTGGCAGAAACATCAGAACTAATGTTAACTGTTCGTCGGGGCCTGATATTCCCACTTGCGGTTACGACCTCAACGAGATCACGTCGCTGGGTCTCCTCGATGCGCACGTTGATTCCTCGGTCACCTCCAAACATCGTCTGGAGTATGGCGGCGGATGCTAACAAGATGATGCCGATAATTCCGATGATAACCTTAGTTCGTCTCTGCATGTCGTTTACTAGATCGTCTCTGTCTGGTTTGTTAGGTGTCAGTTCCGAAGGGATGTTCCAACAAGTACTTCGAGACTAGTTACTGCATCATGATAAGCGAAGACCGCTGCTATGCGGTCCCTTTCTGCCTGAGCCAGCAATGTTTGCGCATCCACAAGTTCGACAAAGGTGATCGCTCCCAACTGATAGCGTTCACGGGCCAAAGTTAGCTGCTGGTCAGCTAATTCTCGATTGCGTTCCTCCAAGAGAGCACTCTCATATGCTGTTTGGACATTGGCGGTACCAATCGACAGATCCGCCTCTAGAGCTAATTCCTGCTCTCGTACCTGCTGTACCATGTCATCCCTTTGAAGGCGTGCGGCCTGCAGGTTCCGTTCTCGACTGAGACCCTGGAAAATCGGAACCTGGAGGCGGAGAGAGACACTAGGGGGAGAACCCTGGAAGTTGAATGGGAATGCCCTGTTGCCATCGATGATCCCTTGTCTCTGTTCATCTGTGAACGCAAATCGTGAGCAATCAAAGGGCGGAAGAGGATCGGCAAGACGAGAGTAGAGATTATTGGTTTGCACACACTGAGCTACAGATGAAGCTACCTGAGCTCGAGCCTGTACCACCTGGAAGTCTGTATTGCTAGCCTCCCGGGTGAACCCACTCCATCCGGTTGAGATAGATAGGGATGGGAAATATGAAGAGCGCGCTGAGCTTATGCCGATGTCTGCTACTTCCTTAGATCTTCGTCGTGCTCGAAGTGTCGGGTTTCGATCAAGCGACATGTCTGTCAGAGTTTCGAGATTCCAGGTAGGTTCCGAAAGTGTGAATTCAGTTGAGAGTACGACGTCTTCATTGACCCTTAATCCTAATTGTTGAAGAAGTCTCATCTTACTTGTAGACAACAAGTTACGGGTCCGAAGCACTGTCACTTCAGAACGACCAACTTGGACCTCAGCTTGTCCGACATCTATTGGTGTTACTGAGCCCACTTCTAGTTGGCCTTGGGCTAGTCGGAGGTTGAATTGGCTGTTCTCAAGTTGTTGCTCAGCCAGTCTCAAAGCCTCCTGTTGTCGGAGCATCTCGACGTAAGCATTGGTTACGGTTGAGATGAGACTGGCCTCAGCGAGATTAATCTGAGCAAGGGTGACACCCCTTTGAGCTTTCGCCTGTGCTGGTCCCTTGATCGTTCTCCAATCGATTGAGTAATTGAGGCCGATATTATAATTGGAGAAGTAGTATGAGGGTTGGTCCCCAAAGCCCAAATCTCCGAGTGTCAAGCTTCCGAATTGCTGTTCACCGGGGCCTTGCCACGAAACACCGGAACCAATAGAGGCGGTGGGTAACAGGGCTGCATAAGCTTGCCGCACATCCCAATTTGAGAGTGACTCATCGTTTCTTGACTGCAGAAAGCTGGGGTTGTTTTCCCGCGCTATCTCAAGCGCTTCGTCGAGTGACAGAGACCTAGTTGAGATTTGTTGAGCGCAGAGTGGCGTGGTGACACTAATAGCGATTAACGCTAGTACAGATAGAGACGTCCTAGTATTCGAAAGCCACATTGCACTGGAGTTTTTCTTTGTTGACACTTTTGGAATGGGCATGCTATTGAGGCCCGACCTGCTTCCAGATGGGTCACGGGATATTCTAGAGTGGCTTATCATTTCTTGTTTAATCATCTAATTGGGCTTGCTGTGCAATTTAGCAAAAAATGTGTCCTATCTATGAGAATATACTTGAATGTAGGGAGAAAGCGTTGCGACTACCCTATGAAGAACTGAGTAATCATCTGATGTTACAGGATCTAGCTGAATCTTGTTTCTAAACGGGAAAGCTAACTAGAGGGACACTTAATCCGAGATGAATGTTGTTAGGGGACACCTGAAATCATCCAACGAGATCTTCACGCACAGCCAGATATCCAGTTGTCGGGATCTCTACTCGTAGCACACGGCCTTGTCTGTCAAACCAAACGATTCGGTCCCCGTCAGCACTTGTGAATATGACCCGTCGAGCTAGAACACGGTTACGACCAAGGCGGATTTCTTCCTCCTCCTGAGCCGAAACCAAGAACTCTCTATCTATGCGGGATAACGGTTCAATCACATGAACTATCGAGTCTTCTAGCACATTTCGTAGGAAATAAAGATGGTGAGCTACCTGGTGTTCGACGATCCGGGTTCCACGCTCTGCGCGAAATTCTCTCTCTTCTTGACCTTCTCCAGAGATAAATCTAGAGAAGTACCTGGGACCGGAGAGATTGAGCATGACCTCAACTGGTACTGGTCTAGATGACTTGAATTCATAACCAGCTGCGGTGCCTTCGGTCGCGGTTACTCTCAAGAGGGTCGTAAACTCTTCGGAAATCCCATCCAAAGTGCGCACGACCACTCCTCGTGAGATGAAAGCAGCTTCATTACCGAGTCCTGCTCGTCGGATAATGAAGTCCTCTGTGCCGATTCTGTCACCGTGAACGCTCAGGCCGAATGTTCCTCGGTCAATCACCACACTTTGAGCGGATAGCCCTAGTGGTACGATGATTGCCAAGCTCGTGATATGGAGACTCAAGAAGAAAGTGCGGAGGATGTGTAAGAACAAATTCATCCGTGGTATACACCTTGGGGTGGATAGCGTTCGCAGTAATAAGCGTTATGTCATTTCTAATGATGTTCGCAAGTCTTGATATCATTAGGGAGGTTGGTGCTCGTAAGTTCCATAAAATGGGCAAGAGGACCTCAGTAGAAGGAAAATCTGTAAGAAGGAGTGGCAGTTAACGGGATTAGCACATCGTCTGATGGTTTTCTATTGACTTACTTAACTGGAGAGAAGGGTGATCCTGAGTCAAAGATGCAGTACGTGCTACGCCATACTATTGATCTGAAGTGAATCGTCTATTTGCCGAGTGGCATCGTATGCCTCAGACATTAGGCTGGATCGGTCCCTGGATTGCTCTCGTGTCTCTTTCTTTTTGGGTTGGTTATCCGAGTAGTGCCTCCTTGGTGGTTGCCGCACTCGGTATGATTGCAGGGATCCTTGGGGGGTTATGTGAACGCGGTGTGGCCTGGATTAGTGGGTCGATAATCCTAGTCATTGGGATTCTCTTCGGTGTTCTTGCAGATCATGAGGTGAGTGACCTATCTACAAACTGGAATACACTTTGGGCGGCGAGAGAGACGGAAGTCAGTGAACAACTCCGAGATGAACTCCAAGCTCGTTTAAGTTCGAGTGAAGCTGCTGCGAGTCAGCTTGTTCGCGGAGAAACTGAATTCGATCGGCTGGAAAACGTCTCGACGATACAGGACATTCGTGCGCAGCACGGAGTCTCGGCACTCGCTCTTTACGATTCGGATGGGAGGCTCCGTCAATGGGATGGCATGCACCGTGGCAAGGTGCCTGAAGAGGTTCAAGCTGGACAGGACCGCTACGCCTACGTTGATCTACCGCTCTTTGGCTATCTGTATGTAACTGCATTGGCACCGGACGGTGGAGTAGCGGTTGCTGCACAACTCATGCGAACTGATCTGCCGCTGGAGATTGGGGCTCGATTAGGAGATTTCGGGTCGGAGTTCTTAGATCTTACTGGCGAAAATATTCGGATCAATCCAGGGGATACACCGAATTCAGAGAGGCTCTCATCTCTTGTGCTCCCAGATGGAGAGGGACTGCTTGAGGTTCTAATTGAGCGACCTGACGCAGCGGACCGAGCCGAGCAAGTTTTGGCCCATTGGCAGTGGCTCGTATCCAGTGGATTACTTATAGCGTGGCTATTGCTTGCAGTTGGAGGTGTGCTGAACCGATCAACGGGTGTTGTTGCAGTTGGAGGGCTTCTTTTCCTCCTAGCCTTACTCCCGCTTCAAGAAGTAGCCGGATTAGAGAAGATTTTCGATTGGACTCTTTTTGCGCTTCCCCTGTGGCCGGGTGCGCTGAAGATATCTCTTGGACGACTGGCACTACTCACTATCGCAGGCTTGACTGGATTCGCTGTTCTGCCGCGTCCTAAGATCGCTATGCCAGTATGGGCTGCAGCTCTATCTACAGCACTTTTATTTCCACTTGTAATCATTTGGGTGAGGTCAGGCCTACAGCCACTCTCTTTGGGCTCAGATCGTCTTGAGTGGATCGTTTATGAAACGGTATTGGCCGCTATGCTTGGATTGACCGCAGCCGCTATCCTCCGGTTGACGAGATTCGGCAGAAGTACTCATAAAGTTTGGGCGTTGATAAGTGTGGCTTCTGCAGTCCTGCTGGGATCCATCGGCGGGGCTCTGGTCTTGAGCGGAGCAAACCTACCGGTGAGTTGGATCGCACTATGGGGGATTCCTACTGCCACAGCCGCAGTTGGAATGACAGCGTGGCCTGAGTGGCAACGCCCACTTGCCAATTGGTTACTCGCTATTGTGATCGCGACCACTGCAGCAGCTCCGACTGCATGGCTCGACCGTGTAAATGCCCAAAAAAAAGCTGGTGGTCTCCAGCTTATTGAAGCTTCAGCGCTTGAGGATTCTGATCTTGAGCTTGGATTAGTTCGGCTCGCTTCTTTAGCAGATTCTCTTGTTGGCTCGGGAAGGGGTGATGTTGATGTCCTTTACCAGGCTTGGCGGGTGAGTGGTCTGGCCGAGGAACTGTTTGCTTTACGTCTCACGATGTGGGACGAAACTGGGGAGAATAGACAGGAACTGAGGATTGGGATCGATGGCGATCCTCAGGACGAACTCGCTGAAATACTCGGTGAGGCTCAGAATGCAGGAGAATTCAGGCTCCTCCGGCCGCACCGTGATGACGCTCGATACGTGATGGCTGTTCCTTTAAGCAATGGGCAGGTCCTGACAGCTATCGCACCGCCGCTACCCCCTGAGGGTGCTCGCTCTCCTCTTGGCTCCTTGGTGCGAGATGGCCAACCATCCAGAAGGGGCCCAATTACACTAATCCCAATTCTCTCTGGTGACCCACTCGGTAGTGACTCACTCAACTGGCAGAGGACGAACTCGGGTTGGCAGGGGGAGATGACGCTTGAATTCAGTAACGCAAGCTATCATGCACATGTTCCTATCAGTCTTCCTGGACCTCTTTTGGCAAGTGCACGAGGATCTCTGCTATTAGTTCTAAATCTTCTTCTATTCTCAGCGTTTTGGGTTCTTGGCCGAGGGCTTTTGCGTGATGCAGTTCCACCAGGGACTAAGATCTCCGGGTTAACGATCTCCTTTCGAGCTCGAGTGACACTAGCCTTGTTCGGGTTCTTCGCTTTGGCGAATACTCTATTCGGTACCCTGGCATACAGGTCGCTTACTCAAGCCTCTACTGCGTCAGCTCGAGTAGTTGCGGAGAGAGTCGTAGAGGACGCCGCTGGCTGGTACCTCTCACTCGATCCGGGATCCGGTAGTCGCATGGAACGGCTTGCAACTCAAGTCGGTGCGGAACTTCTAGAGTATCGCGATGGAGAACTCCGCGGTGGAGGTGGCGTGGCGGAGTTAGTGGAGTTGGGCCTGTATGAGGGCTGGATGCCATTCACGCAGCACCGTTTGTTGGATGGGCGCGAAGGGGTTCGGGAATTCACCGAGACCTCATTGGGACGCTTGACCTATGTCACGGCATATCGACGACTTCCCGATGGAGACATACTTGGTGCTCAAGTACCGCTGAGTGCTGGGGATACGGCTATCCAGAGGATGGACCTCATTGAACTCCTAGGGTTCGTGATGTTATTAGGCGCAGTACTCTCACTGATACTTGCCTGGATGGCGGGCCGCGCACTCACGAGCCCTATCCGAGCACTTCAAGTTGCATCGGAAGGTGTTGGTTCAGGAAACCTGGACTTAAGACTCCCGAATGAGAGAAAGGACGAGTTTGGAGCGGTATTTAGAGCCTTTAATCGAATGGTAAATGGGGTGCGCCGGGCTCAGCACCAATTGGTCCGAACATCACGCCGTACCCAGGCGATCATGGAGGAAGCTGCAGTGGGGATGGTGGCCTTGGATCAGGATGGAGGAGTGACTTTGGTGAACCCGAGAGCCGAGCATCTCTTTGGATCTAGAGTTATCGTGGGACAGCCCCTACCAGGGAAAGGTCCATTCGCGGAGGCGCTTTCCATTTGGCTCAATAATCTCTTCCAAGGTTCTGAAACTGAAGCCAATACTGAAATTCAAGTAGGAGAAAGCCGGGTGAGAGTTCGTGCGAGACGTTTAGGCACCACCGGTGGAGGACGTGGGGTGGTGGTGGCTATGGACGATATGACAGATGAGTTGCAAACAGAGCGAGTTTTGGCTTGGGGTGAGATGGCTCGGCAGGTTGCCCATGAAGTGAAGAACCCTCTTACCCCGATCAAGCTCAGCATCCAACATATACGAAGAGCCAGGGAAGATAGACGCACAGATTTCGACGACATACTCGTCAAGAATGTGGATGCCATATTAGCTGAGATTGAACGGCTTGCGGGAATTGCGCAGAGCTTCTCTAAGTACGGCGCACCGGGAGGAGAAGGTGAGGTGCCGGTGGGCCAGGTTTATCTGCATGAAATCGTTGATGACGTCATGGCTCTTTACGGAGGGGGGTCTTCTACCACAGTTCTGTTTGAGCAAGAAATAACTCCAGGTCTTCCCCCGGTACGGGCTCGCACATCTGAGTTGAAAGAAGTGCTGATCAATCTTCTTGAGAATGCTAGGGTTGCAGTCACGAAGGGCGGCATAGTGCGAATCCTAGGTAACCAGATAAACGGTCGAGTTGTGCTCGTGGTTGTAGATGATGGTGCTGGAATTCCTGAAGAGTTGCTTCCAAGGATATTCGAACCACAGTTCTCGACGCGCTCCACAGGTGCCGGCTTGGGTCTCCCTATCGTAAAGCGAATTGTGGAATCCTGGGGAGGAACAGTTGAAGTAGATAGCACCACTGGACGGGGTACGACTGTTTCAGTTTTCCTTAGTCTTTGGACGGAGCCTTTAGACACTGAGATTGGCTGACTTCCCAAATTGGTAATCTTGAAAGCTTTGGTGCTAGACCTATTCGAACCTCTGACTTGGCTATTGCCTCTTATGTCATGACATCTCCTGTTTCAACTGACTTGAGCTCAGATATCCCTATAGAGGAATTCAGAGCGCTCGCCCACGAAGTAGCCGATTGGAGTGCTGATTACCTGGGAGGTGTTGGATCGTTACCAGTGCTACCCAGTGTCCGACCGGGAGATATTCGGTCAGTTTTGCCAGCGACCCCTCCCGTACAGGGTGAGTCGCTTACAGATGCCTTAAGCGACTTCCGGGATGTGATAGTACCGGGCCTGACCCACTGGAATCATCCGTCTTTCTTCGGTTATTTCGCTATGACCGGATCGGGGCCGGGCATTCTAGGTGAGATGCTTGCTGCTGCTCTGAACGTGAACGCTATGGTTTGGCGAAGCTCGCCGTCCGGCACCGAGTTGGAAGAGTTGACAGCTGACTGGCTTCGGCAACTACTCGGGCTGCCTTCTTCGTTCGATGGAGTCATCAACGATACAGCTTCATCTTCCTCTCTGCACGCACTTGCAGCTGCCCGAGAGGCAGCGTATCCGGACGTGCGGAACGAGGGAATGTTTCAGCAGGTTCATGGTCGCATCTACGCATCTGAGGAAGCTCACTCTTCAATAGAAAAAGCTGCCTTGACTCTCGGATTCGGGCGATCTGGATACCAAACCATCAGGACCGACGAACAACTCAGCATGTGCTCATCCACCCTAAGATCTGTGATCCAAGAAGATATTGCATCGGGACTAAAACCGGTGGCTGTGGTAGCGACATTGGGCACCACATCGACGACTGCACTCGACCCTGTACGTAAGATTGCGGAGCTGGCCCAAGAATTTGACCTATGGCTTCATGTGGATGCCGCCTACGGGGGTCCGGCTGCAATCATACCCGAACTCCGTGAGCTCTTTGACGGTTGGGAGATTGCTGACTCAATCGTAGTTAACCCACATAAGTGGTTATTCACTCCCGTGGATTGTTCTCTCCTCTACTGTCGTCGTCCTGAGGTATTGAAGCGTGCTTTTTCGATTGTTCCGGAATACCTGAGAACCCCAGAAATAGAAGCAGGTCGGAGCTTGATGGACTACGGAGTAGCATTAGGGCGCCGATTTCGGGCGATCAAGCTTTGGTTTGTGCTGCGTTATTTTGGTCAACAGGGCATCATTGATCGACTGCGCATTCATGTGGAGTTAGCACAAGCGCTAGCGTCTTGGGTTGATTCTGCACCTGAATGGGAACGCGTTGCACCGGCTCCCTTATCTCTCGTAGCGTTTCGGTTTATATCTGAAAAACTGGATGCCGATGCTCTGGACGATGCTAATCATCGGATTATGGATCGTGTTAATGAGAGTGGTGAAGCTTTTATAACTCATACTGTAGTTCGTGGTCGAACATGTCTTAGGGTTTCAATCGGAAATCTCAAGACGACACATGCCCATGTGCAGCGTCTGTGGGAACTACTTCAGGAAGCGGCCGTGCACGAAGGGAAGGTCGTGCTCCCTCCTGAAGTGCTTTAGTCGACCTCTCTGTAGCGTCGACCTTCTGTCTGAGTAGGGGAGGGAAAAACGGTTACTTAGGCCAGCTCTCTTATTTCGCGCACCAGTTCCGCCATGGATTCTTTCGCATCGCCAAAAAACATCAGCGTGTTATCCATGTAGAAGAGGTCGTTGTCGATACCAGCAAAGCCTGGTGAAAGGCTGCGCTTCATGATGATGACTCTCCTTGCCCGATCAACGTCCAGGATTGGCATTCCAGTAATGACAGATTGTGGATCTCGCGCAGCTGGATTTACGACGTCATTTGCTCCAACAACCAACACCGCATCAGTATTTCCAAAATCATCATTGATCTCATCCAGATCGTAGAGTTTATCATAGCTCACGTCTGCTTCTGCGAGCAGGACGTTCATATGACCTGGCATACGACCGGCGACCGGGTGGATCGCATATTTTACGTCAACTCCGCGTTCCTCCAGTAGATCTCCCACCTTCCGAAGTTCATGTTGAGACTGTGCCACAGCCAGTCCATATCCGGGCACCACCACTACCGAATTAACATATCCCAGTTCAGCTGCTACTCCTTCCGCGTCAGCACTTTGCACTGGCCGTTGACCAATCTCAGATCGATCAATGCCCGCGGTTCCACCAAAGCCACCGAAGGCGACGTTTGCCAGAGACCTATTCATCCCCTTGCACATGAGTTGCGTGAGGATTAGCCCAGAGGCACCAACAAGCGCGCCTGAGATAATTAGGACGGTGTTACCAATCACGAAGCCGGCAGCACTGGCTGCTAGGCCAGAATAGGAGTTGAGCAGTGAGACTACGACTGGCATATCCGCTCCACCGATCGGAATCACAAGCAACACTCCGAGGATAAGAGCAAGGCCGCAGAACATGTAGAAGAGTGTCTGAGAGTCTCCGGACCCGAATACACCGAGGGTCATCGCACCCAAAGAGACGGCAGCTAAGAGCAGCAGGGCATTGAACGCATTTTGGAATGGGAAAATGATGGGATTCCCAGTCATTAGGCCCTGTAACTTTGCGAACGCGATGAAGGAACCAGTGAAGGTCACACTTCCAATTAAGGTACCAAGTAGGATCGTTACTCCTGTAGTACTTGCTCCAATCCCAGGTGTTGCAAGGAACTCAGCGATTGCCACGAGTGCAGAAGCCCCGCCGCCAAAAGCGTTAAAGATCCCTACGAGTTCAGGCATTGAAGTCATCTCAACTAAACGAGCTGCTGCTGTACCGATCACTCCGCCTAGGAGGACCCCTACTAGGATCCAAGTCCAGTCAAGGATTTGGGTCTCAAGTACTGTCGCGATGACAGCAAGAAGCATTGCCAAGGCTGCGAGACCATTACCTTTACGGGCTGTTGCAGGTGACTGAAGGCGCTTCAGGCCGACAACGAATAGGATTGCGGAAAGCAGATAGGTTAGCTGAATACTTGTGTCCATTATCCCTACCTCTTCTTGAACATGGCAAGCATCCGATCGGTAACCATGAATCCGCCGATCACATTGATTGTAGCCATTGCGATGGCAATGACCCCAAGCGTCACCTGCAGCGCACCTTCTGCTTTTGCCGCGACAATGATTGCTCCTACGATCGCGATTCCCGAAATCGCGTTGGCACCTGACATGAGCGGTGTATGTAGGGTTGGGGGGACCTTTGTGATCACCTCACGGCCCGCGAGGGCTGCGAGCACGAATACGTAAAGTCCGGTCATCAAGTCGAACTCGCCCATTAGTTCTCCCAGGAGGTGAAGTTGTTAGCTCGGTTCACAAGCTGTTTCATCGCATTATCGATTTAACACGTTCATTCTGAACCTCACCCCCGTGTGTTACGGTAGAGGGTCCCACTACATCATTTTCGAAATCCAATTGGAGTTGACCATCGTCCCCAAGAAATTCACTGATTAGGGTGACAATGTTCTTTGAATACATTTGGCTGGAGTGTACGGGGATGCTTGTTGGCAGATTTGAAGGCCCCAGTATTTGAACTCCATGCGCTAGCACGGTCTCCCCAGCCTCGCTCAGTTCGCAATTGCCTCCGCTTTCAGCAGCGAGGTCAACGATCACCGACCCGTATTTCATGGTTCTAACCATATCTTCAGTGATCAAGACCGGTGCTTCTCTGCCAGGAATTTGAGCAGTAGTGATTACGATATCTGTATCTATTAGTGCACTGCCGATCAGTTCGAGTTCCTTACTATGCTGGTCTTCTGTGAGCTCTTTTGCATATCCCCCTTCTCCTTCGGCAGTGACTTCCTCTTCTGACTCAAGGAATGACGCCCCCAGGCTCTCTACTTGTTCTTTAACAGCTGGTCGTACATCAAAGGCCTCAACGACTGCTCCCAGTCTTCTTGCTGTAGCAATTGCCTGAAGCCCCGCAACTCCTGCTCCAAGGATTAACGCTTTAGCCGGGCGGATCGTACCTGCAGCTGTAGTAAACATCGGTAGGAATTTCGGCAGGTGATTGGCGGCGAGTAAAACTGCCTTGTAGCCTGCCACCGTAGCCTGCGAAGACAGGGCGTCCATCGATTGAGCTCGTGTAATTCGAGGGACGAGTTCCATTGAAATCCCGGTAACCTTTAGTTCGATAAGCCGACTTATTAGGTCAGAATTCGACAATGGGTCAAGAAATCCAACTAGGATGGAGCCTTCTGAAAGATCGGCCAGTTCATTAGAAGCCGGCGGATTAACAACCAGAATAAGCTTCGCATCCTTGAGGGTTTCTTGGGCGTTGGCTGCGATCTCAGCACCAGCTTCCCGGTACATGAGGTCAGAGACTCCCGATGTCTCCCCCGCACCCGTCTGAACAGCGACAGTAAGTCCGCGCTTGACCAAGTTTTTGACACCTAAGGGGACCAATGCAACTCTGTTTTCAGCAGAACGCGTTTCCTTAAGAACGGCTACCTTCATTCGCACTCTCCAGCCGATTTTTCGATGAGCACCCCCAAACAGAGGCGGCCATCCTATAGAGCACCAATAGGTAACACAACCCGTGCTCCATTTCTACTCTTCCTCTCCGATAGATTTATCATGCTATCTCGACGCCTCACGGGACTGGCCCCTACCTTATCGGTTCACGCTCTAAGTAACAGATCAAGCCGGGAACTATCAGGGTGTTATTGGTATCGAAATAAGCCTCTCCTAATTCAACCATCGAATCGAAATCAGATGCGCCTCTTCATAGGCTTGAACCTCCCAAAGAGGGAGCGCCTCCGGATCCAGAATGCAACTCATATTTTGCGAGAGAAAGATTTCCCCGTGCGGTGGATTGATCTAGAAAACTTCCATATTACAATGAAATGTCTTGGTGAAGTGAGTGGTGGGCAGGTAGAGCAAATCGAGGCAGCGATGTCCAAAGTGGCGAGGCAGACCAGAGTGTTTTCACTTGCTCTGGGTGGGTTTGGCGCGTTCCCGAGTATTCGTTCTCCAAGTCTGATCTGGCTCGGGATTGGCGCAAGTCCCGAACTCAGGTGTTTGAAACAGGACCTAGAATGGGCTCTCGGCCAGTGCGGTTTCGAATCTGAAGCAAGGGTATTCCATCCGCATATTACACTTGCTCGAGCGAAGGAAAGGGCCGGTGCAGGTATGTTTCGCGGACTCGACAAGCTACTCGCTGAATTAGATTTCAATAGAGAATTGAAGGTAGATAGGACCAGTCTTATTCGTAGTGAGCTATCCAAGAACGGTGCCCGATACAGCGTGGTTTCCAGTGCTAAGCTGGTCTCTGTTTGAGTAGGGTAGGTAGGGTATGAGGAAATTGATGTTTCTGGTTTTTCTTATTCCCGCTATATACGCGGGCTTCAAATGGGGCCTCCCCTTAGCAAGTCGTTTTCTAGATTTAAATCCTTGTGAGGAATGTGCAGAAAATGGTCAGCCTAGTGTGTCCCTCTCTGATCTTACGATGGATCGTTTTGAGAGGCTGCGTTGGGGTGAATCCGATGACAAGCTTGTGCTAGCGGGAGTCGAGGTATCATCGGTTGTTCGCTATGCGATTCCGGGGATCGTTCCTCTGGGCCTCCTAGAGCCGAGGGTGGAATTTGAAGAAGAAAAAATCAGGTTGTTTGCGTTTCTTGTTGCAGAGAAATTTCCGGGGCTCCCGAAACTAGACGAGATCATCGGACTTCTACCGGATACCATCACGGTTGAAATGCAGGGTATGATTGCTCCACTAGATCAAGGCCACTTTTCTTTAATCATCAATAGACTCTGGATGGCCAAGATACCGATACCTTCGAGCCTCATACCCGCGATTCTGACAACCTTTGGACGAGAAGGACGAAGGGCCCTGCCTCGGAATGCTCTATTGATACCCAAACCCGATGGTATAGAGTCGGTGTTCGTCCGTGCGGATAGTCTCTTTCTATTGGCTAATCCTGAAAGAGAAGAACATGCTAGAGATGGGGATGACTAGATGGCCCGCTTGTTGATCGTCGATGACGAGAAGGGAATCCGTGACGCCCTTGCACAAGTTTTTGAGTATGAGGGGCAGGAAGTTCGTGTAGCAGAGGATGGGCCGGATGCTCTTCTAGTTGCTAACACATTCCAGCCGGACCTGGTGTTTTTGGATGTGAAGATGCCAGGGATGGACGGACTGGAAGTGCTCGCTAGGCTTGCGGATGAAAGTCCGGGGTCTCTGGTAATCATGATTTCAGGTCATGGGACTATCGATACCGCGCTAGAGGCAACCCGAAGGGGTGCGTATGACTTCCTTGAGAAGCCCTTGGATACGGATCGCCTTCTTGTCACTTTTCGTCGAGCATTGGAGTTGAAGGGTCTCACAGAAAGCATGGCGGAACTCCGGAGCCAGGTTGAGAGTCGCTATGAGATTGTAGGTAATTCACTACCTATCCGCCGTGTTCTGGAGCGGGTTGAGAAGGTGGCGGCAACCGATGCTCGAATATTGATCTCTGGTGAGAATGGTACGGGCAAGGAACTTGTTGCTCGTGCTATTCACCGACTTTCATCAAGATCTGATAACGTATTCATTGAAGTTAATTGTGCCGCAATTCCATCAGAGTTAATTGAATCTGAATTGTTCGGGCACTTGAGGGGGTCGTTCACTGGGGCTTTCGCTGATCGAACGGGAAAGTTTGAACAGGCAAACGGAGGTACACTTTTCCTTGATGAAATCGGTGATATGTCGCGGGATGCACAAGCTAAAGTACTCCGGGTACTGGAGCAGGGGGTTTTAACCAGAATCGGAGGATCAGAAGCGGTCGAAGTAGATGTTCGGGTTCTCTCGGCGACGAACAAGAACCTTGATCAGGAAATTGAGGATGGAGGGTTTCGTGAAGACCTATTTTACCGACTAAACGTGGTGCCGATTACTGTGCCACCTTTGCGTGAGCGCCAAGAAGATATTCCGATGCTAGTAACTCACTTTAGCGAAGGAATGGCTGCGCGTGAGCGAAGCACACCTCGTGTCTTCTCGGATGCGGCGATGGAGCAGCTAAAAACATTGACTTGGCCTGGAAATGTTCGCGAATTGCGCAACACTGTAGAGCGCTTACTGATCCTTTCTGATGGCAGTAAAATTACCTCTGATGATGTTGATTTGCTCACTATCTCACGAGCAAGATCTGTCGACCCGGGAAGGGAACTCTTGGCACTAGATAATTTCAGTACTTTCAAGGAAGAGGCTGAACGCGCCTACATTCTGGGCAAGCTTCGAGCGAATGATTGGAATGTGGCTGAAACTGCTCGCCGTATTGAAATGCCCAGGTCCAACCTTTACAAGAAGATTGAAAGGTATCGTCTTGTGAGAGAAGGCTAGGATTCGATTTTCTTCATGTCTTGCCCAGGTGATTCTTAAGGAGAACCCTGGTTGCGTCTGAGTCAATCAAGCCTGATTCTATCCACCGAATCCGAGTGCATTGTCTGTCGAATGTTTCGAACGGCAAGAGTCAGTCGGTCCCATCTCTCGCCCAAACTACCTGCGTTATTGATGACCTCCTTCAGCCGTGGTGGATTCTTAGGGGAAGGATCACTGGACCAGTACTTCAGGGAGATTGGACGTTACCCCCTTATCGACCGTGAAGAAGAGGTTCGATTGGGAAAGCTCATCGAAGAGGGAGATAAGGGGGGACTGGATAAACTAGTACGCTCAAATCTTCGATTTGTCGTTTCGGTTGCAAAGAAGTACCAGAACCAAGGTGTTCCCCTTTCAGATCTCATAAATGAGGGCAACTTGGGATTAATCCGAGCGGCTCAAAAATTTGATCAATCCAAGGGAATAAGATTCATTAGCTATGCCGTGTGGTGGATACGCCAGGCGATACTTCAGATGCTTGCGGAACAAAGCCGGATCGTTCGGATTCCTCTGAATCGTGCTGGTGCACTCCATCGTATTGGTCGGCGAAGTTCAGAACTATTACAAGAACTCGGAAGAGATCCTACGGTTAAAGAACTCGCTCAGGAACTGGATCTCAGTGAAGAAGAAGTGAGCAGTACTTTAGCAGTGTCACGCTCCCATCTTTCCCTTGATTCACCGATAAAACCAGGAGAGAACGGTCGCCTTCTCGACTATCTTCCTGACCAGTATTCTCCAGGCCCTGAACAGGAGACCTACGAGCATGCGCTTGGTGATACGATTGAGGTAGCACTTGCGTCTCTCAAGGAACGGGAAGCGAAAATCCTAAGACTCTACTTCGGACTTGATGATCAAAAGCCGATGACCCTTGAGGATATTGGCTCTCTTCTTGGCGTCACGCGTGAGCGAGTGCGACAGATCAAAGAAAAAGCCTTGGTCCGGCTACGCCACGCTTCACGAGCCAGATTTCTTGAGACCTTCCGATAGGGCCCATAACTGGAATAGAGAGGATAGCCAGAGTCCCTGAGAATCCCTGTAAAGCAGGGCGGAACTTCCGTTGACACCATTTGGCACTACAGATATCATTTTTGGCTATACTTTAACCCAAAAATCTTAATTCTCCGGCATGAAAACTTACACGCCGAAAGCTCAGGACATATCTAGAGAGTGGTGGGTTGTCGATGCTGCTGCAAAGCCGCTTGGGCGCCTAGCTACTGAGATAGCAACTGTGCTTCGTGGCAAGCATAAGCCGATCTTTACTCCCCATCTTGATACGGGAGATAACGTCGTTGTTATAAATGCCGACAAAGTTTGGCTGACAGGTAGAAAGGCTGAGCAAAAAACGTACTTCCGTCACTCGGGTTATATGGGTGGTGAGAAGCACATTCCGTTTAGTCGCATGATCAAGTCTCATCCCGAACGAGTAGTTGAACTAGCAGTTAAGGGTATGCTTCCAAAAAACAACCTTGGGCGAGCAATGCGGAAGAAGCTCAGGGTGTATGCGGGAGCAGAACACCCCCATGATGGACAGCATCCTAAGCCCCTGAATCTATGAGGATTGATCGGACACTACTATGAGCACTGAGCAGAGTCAGATCCAAACAGTGGGACGACGTAAGCGTTCTGTCGCTCGGGTAATGCTTCGCCCAGGCACCGGGGAATGGACTGTAAATGGACGTTCTATGACAGATTACTTCCCAAGGGAAGCGCACCGTCTTCGGGTTGTTGAGCCACTACAAACCACAGAATTAGAAGGCCAGTTTGATGTTACCGTGCGTGTTCATGGTGGTGGACTTACTGGGCAGTCCGATGCGGTGCGGCTTGGCCTATCGCGTGCTCTAGTTGAGCACGACGAGGAAATGCGGCCAATTCTCCGCGGAAAAGGGATGCTTACAAGGGATGCACGTCAGGTCGAACGAAAAAAACCTGGCCGACCTAAAGCTCGTAAACGCTTTCAGTTCTCTAAGCGTTAATTATTAGTAACCGACGTGTGAAGAAAGCCGTCGGCATCTTGATCGGGGCGTAATCGGCCCCCTAAAACAGAGAAGGTGGTATGCCTGACGTAGGCCTCGAACAACTCCTGGAGGCTGGAGTCCACTTCGGTCACCAAACCCGTCGCTGGAATCCAAAGATGAAGCCGTTCATTTTCACCGAACGAAACGGCATTCACATAATTGACCTCAGAAAAACGCTCGACCGCTTGAAACTTGCCCAACAGGCAGCTCGTGAAGTCGTTCTGCGTGGGGATAAAGTGCTCTTTGTTTGTACGAAGAAGCAGCTGCGTTCAATAATTGAAACGGAAGCTGAGGAGTCAGGAGCATTTTTCGTGACCGAGCGTTGGCTCGGGGGCATGCTCACTAACTTCCAGACAATTAGGAAGCAGATCAGAAGGTTGAAAGAACTCGAGCGTGGTCAGCAAGAAAATGCTTTTGAGTTTTATACCAAGAAAGAACGCCTTATGCTTGATCGTGAGCGGATCAAGCTGGATAAGTACTTGGGCGGCGTAAAGGATATGGGACGGCTTCCCGGAGCGATTTTTGTGATTGATGCGAAGAGAGAAGTCATAGCCGTTCGCGAGGCCGCGAAGCTCGGTATTCCGATCATAGCGATCACGGACAGTAACGCTGACCCGGATTTAATAGACTTTCCTATTCCCGGAAATGACGATGCAATACGCTCAGTATCTCTTATCACTCACGCGATTGCCGAGTCAATTTCGGTAGCCAGCAAGGAAGTTCCAGATGGTGAGCGGCGGCGGGTCGATGACCTTGAGGCGACGACTTATTCGACAGAGACAGGGGAGACTACAGAGAAACAACGTCCGCAACGCAGGAGGCCAAGGAGAAAGCGTCGGCCACGACCTGATGTCATTGCCCAGCACTTGAGTTCAGAAGACCCAGCAGAATCAACCTCGGACAAGGAGGACTCTGTTGCTGAAAGTGAGCCGGATAACTCAGTCCAGGATGAGGGGTTAGCCTCGCCGGAAGCTGTTAGTGTAGAGAATGAAGTCGACGTGGATCCTGACGGATCTCTCGGTGTGGAGGATGTAGCTGAGGGAGAAAAGGATGAGTGAGCCAAGCACGGTGGTGTCCGCAAAGGATGTTAAGAAACTGCGTGATATGACGGGTGCAGGTATGATGGAGTGCAAACGGGCATTGATGGAAATGGAAGGTGATATTGAGAAGGCGGTTGACCTTCTCCGGGCAAAGGGAGCTGCCAAAGTCGCGAAGCGTGCTGGAAAATCTGCGAATGAGGGAACAATCGGGAGTTATGTGCATTTCGATAATAAGACTGCTGTGATTGTTGAGTTGAATTGTGAGACCGACTTTGTTGCGAAGACAGATGATTTTAGGGCACTTGCGAAGGACCTCGCTCTTCATATTGCATCATCTGCACCTATCGCCGTTTCTCGGGACCAAATTCCAGACGAGGTTCTTGAGCGAGAGCGAAGCGTTTACTTGGAACAAGTTAAAGAAGGGGATGCTAAGCCTGAGCATATCATCGATAAAATAGTCGAAGGAAAGATGTCTAAGTTCCTGAAACACAATACGTTACTTGCTCAAGATTTCGTCAAGAATCAGGATAAGACTATTGAGGAGTTGATCACAGAAGTATCTGCCAGAACCGGCGAAAAGATCGGTGTCGGTCGATTTTCCCGGATAAAGGTAGGCGAGGAACCCGCGTAAATTTGTTTCTCAATTCCCGGTGATGAAAAGGGATCTCTAAACCGAATTCGATGAACCAGACTTCTCAAGAGCTTAGATATCAAAGGGTTATGCTGAAGCTCTCTGGAGAAGCTTTGGCAGGTGACAAGGGTTTCGGTATCACGCCGGAGGTTGTTGATCGCATAACGGAGGAAATCGGGGCCGTTGCCTCAATGGGTGTCTCCTTGGGAGTCGTGATTGGCGGTGGCAACATTGTGAGGGGTGCGATTGCTTCCCGCTCCGGAATGGATCGAGTTCAAGCCGACTACATGGGGATGCTCTCCACAGTCATAAATGCTCTGGCAGTTCAAGACCTTTTGGAGCACAAGGGAATTGAAACCCGAGTTATGACTGCTATTCGGATGGAGGAGATTGCGGAACCGTATATCCGGCGTCGCGCATTACGGCACATGGAGAAGGGACGCGTTGTGCTTTTTGCTGGGGGTACTGGAAACCCCTATTTCTCTACAGATACAGGTGCAGTGCTTCGTGCGATTGAAATGGGATCTGATGTTGTGATAAAAGCAACTAAAGTCAGGGGTGTCTACACGGCTGACCCGGTCACAGAGCCTGATGCGGAGTTCATTCGGGAGATCTCGTTTCAGGAAGTCGTAGCGCGTGAACTTGCGGTTATGGATACGCCAGCTGTTGCGCTTTGTAAGCAAAACTCCTTGCCTATCATTGTTCTGAACTTGGAAGAGCAGGGTGCTGTCTCAAGAGCCATCCTTGGTGAGCCAGTGGGAACCCTAGTATCCTAGTAGTTATTGCCAAAGGTGATTAGTTAAATACTACTGAAGCCTGTGCTCTTTGACCTGAGCTTAGTGGAGGAAGTTTATGCCGACCGTTGAGGATGCTAAAACGCGAATGGAAGCGGCACTCGAAGCACTTCGGCGCGAATTCGCGACGGTTCGGACGGGAAAAGCTACCCCTGCGCTTCTGGACACGGTCCGTGTCGAAGCCTACGGATCGAAGATGCCCCTGAACCAGCTAGCTACAATCAGTACTCCAGAACCCAGCCTATTGGTCGTGCAGCCATTTGATAAAACCCTCCTACCTGATGTAGAGCGTGCTATCATGAGTGCAGATTTGGGTCTGAATCCCGCCAACGATGGGAACATTATCCGCATTCCGGTTCCTCCTTTGAATGAGGAGCGTCGACAGGAATATGCAAAGCTTCTGCATAGAATGACTGAGGAAGGAAGAGTCTCGATTCGCCACGCGCGTCGAACAGTAAGGGACGAGCTCCACCAGCTTGTCCGAGATCATGAACTCAGTGAGGACGAGAGCCGTCGCCGAGAGGATGAGCTTGAGAAATCAACCAAGGACTACATAGAGAAGGTGGACGAACTTCTCAAGAATAAGGAAGCAGAGGTGATGGCCATCTAGCGGCCTCCGCCTAAAAGTTTATGGCCTCTGAAAGCCTAGATAAAATTCGTCTGAGCGGTGATGTACCAAATCACGTTGCTATTATTATGGATGGTAACGGTCGATGGGCGAAACAGAAGGGACTTCCGCGCCAGGTTGGACACCGGGAAGGGATGAAATCCGTTCGCGAGATAATTGAAGGGGCAGCGGAGGCAGGAGTTAATATTCTGACTCTCTTTGCATTCTCAACTGAAAACTGGAATCGTCCGCAGAAAGAAGTTGCCTCATTAATTTCTCTCTTGCGGTACTACGCTCGGAAGGAACGTGACAGCCTCAAACACCAGGGTGTCGAAGTCCATGTTCTTGGGGAAATAGAGCGTTTTGACGACCAGACTCGAGAAGCAGTGGATTTGATCGTCAAGGGTACCAAAGGCGGGCAAAATTTAAGATTGAATCTCATGATCTCTTATGGTGGCAGAGAGGAGATTCTACGTTCTGTAAGGACTTTGGCAGAGCAAGTGGATCAAGGCGAACTCACAGTAGATGACATAGATGAGGACGCGTTACGTAAGACACTTTTCACGGTGAATCTGCCAGATCCGGACCTCTTGATCAGGACTTCTGGTGAGTATCGCATTAGCAACTTCATGCTATGGCAGATTGCCTACACAGAACTGCACATCACTCCTGTACTTTGGCCTGATTTTAGCCGAGAACATCTCTTTGAGGCGGTTCTAGATTACCAACGCAGGGACAGGCGATTCGGCCTTGTTGGGACTTCGTAATTCCCGTGAGCGATCTTTCACGGAGATGGTTGGTTTCAATCATCGGTATACCTATCGTGTTGGTACTCCTGTACTCTGGGAATTGGGTTCTAGGGGTTCCTTTGTCTGTGTTAGCCGCGATGGGCACGCAGGAGGTCTATCGACTAGCTGCGCACACGGGAGTGGATCCTTTCCGCCTCACGGGAGCTACTGGAGCTGCGGCTCTGGTCTTAGCTGGGACCTGGCAGGGAACGTTCGCAGCCTTTGCTCCTTGGGCGCTCATCGTTGTCGGGACCGTTATGCTTATTTCGCTTATCCTAGCGGTCATGAATCGAGGAGCCACAGGTGGGCCTCTGGGCGCTGTATCAGTAACGATGGCAGGCTGTCTTTACTGTGGTTTTTCGCTTTCGTTCGTGCCTCTCACTCTCATGTTTGCCACCACGGAAGGGTGGGGTGAAACCGTGGGAGCGCCTTGGCTCGGTGTCGCAGTGATCGCTCTTCCTCTAGCGACCACGTGGATTGGGGATGCGGTGGCTTTCTTTGCTGGCACCAGGTGGGGCAAACAAAAGCTTGCTCCCTCAATCAGTCCTAACAAAACCTGGCTTGGGTCATGGTCAGGACTTGGAGCTACCATAGCTGTAGGCATTCTATGGTACTTTGTGACATCGCCGTATTTAGTTGGAATGCCCATCAACAGTTTCTTGATGGCTGGATTGGTTGGTGCGGTGCTGGGAATGAGTGCTCAGGTTGGTGATCTTGTGATCTCGGTTTTCAAACGAGAGGCAGGTGTAAAGGATACTGGGACAATCTTTCCTGGGCATGGTGGGATCTTGGACCGTATCGACTCCATCGCAATCACAGTCCCGGTCTCATACACAGTCATAACTTTGCTCACAAAGATCCAATGATCCGTATAGCAATACTGGGTTCTACGGGCTCGATTGGCCGAAGTGCACTTGAGGTTATTCATCGCCATCCTGGCCAATTCGAAGTGGCATCGTTAGTTGCTGAAACGAGTGCTGATGCTCTCGCAGCCCAGGTGGCGTCATTTAATCCACGTTTAGCAGTCTTGGCGGACGAGAAAATCCCACTACCAGATGGAGATGGAATGACCACCTGGGCTAGCGGATCAAGGGCAGTATTAGAAGCAGCAGCAGATCCAGATACCGATGTGGTCCTTAATGCTCTTGTTGGTGCCGCAGGACTCGAGCCCACTCTCACTGCATTAGAGGCTGGTCA
Source organism: Gemmatimonadales bacterium UBA7889 (assembly GCA_002501085.1). Taxonomy (GTDB): domain Bacteria; phylum Gemmatimonadota; class Gemmatimonadetes; order Longimicrobiales; family Gaopeijiaceae; genus UBA1142. Next base: position 799 of record DLRL01000112.1, on the reverse strand, counting down.
TCGTCTTGCATTAGCCAACAAGGAATCTCTCGTTGCGGGTGGGCACTTGGTTTTATCTGCAGCGGAGCGAGGATCTGGTGAGATCGTGCCGATAGATTCTGAGCACAGTGCGATCTTACAATGCCTTCAGGGTTATGGTCCATCAGATGTTCAGCGCCTGATGCTTACCGCATCGGGTGGTCCGTTCCGGGGACGAGAACAAGAAACACTATGGGATGTAGGCCCAGAGGATGCTCTTAAGCATCCCACCTGGAGCATGGGCGCCAAGATCACGATTGATTCAGCGACGCTGGCCAACAAAGCGCTCGAGATTATCGAGGCACATTTCCTATATGGGATTGCATACGAGAGGCTTGATGCGATTGTTCACCCCCAGTCAGTGGTCCATTCTTTGGTTGAGTTCGTGGATGGATCGGTACTCGCACAGCTCGGCTTCCCGACCATGGAACTACCTATCCTGTATGCCCTGACGTATCCGAACAGAATGGAGGACGTAGCCCTGCAAACCTATGATCCAATCCGTTCATCTCCGCTAACATTCGAACCGATTGACGATGCGGCGTTCCCGCTATTTGAGATTGGCGTACGCGCAGGCCGGACAGGAGAATGTGCGCCAACAGTGTACAATGCAGCGAATGAGATTGCGGTTCAGGCCTTTCTCGAAAGTACTATCCGCTTCCCAGAGATGGCGGATTTGGTTTCGGGAACTATAGATCGAATTGGGAACAGTGCGGTGACTGGCGTAACGGATGTTCTGGAGGTTGATCAGGCCGCTAGATCAGTCGCTACTGAGGTCGCT
>DLRL01000106.1 GCA_002501085.1 Gemmatimonadales bacterium UBA7889 | reverse complement strand
GTGGAGGAACAGATTGGCAGCCTGCCCCGAGCCAGGTCCAAGCAGCAATTCTGGCTTACCGCGAGATACAGCGGAAATGGTCTGATATACCGTCTTCTGATGGAGAAAGAGAAGAAGAGTCTGAGGAGGATGAAGGGGACGATGAATTGAAGAAGGTTGGGCCCGGTGCGAAGGAGGCACCGGATGCTGAATTGGCCAGCAACCAACCAGAAGAGGTAGAACAATCTGAGATACCATTTGGACCAGATGGAACCGCAGCGGACGAAAACGAAGAGGAGAGGCCGCCTTCTTATGCTCAACTGGTTGGGAGCTGGGGTGGGCTTACACCCCTGCTACATGCGGTTCGGCAGGGCCATATGGAGGCAACGACCGCACTGGTAGACGGCGGTGCTGATATAAATCAGCCTTCGGGAGGGGATCAGACACAGCCCCTGCTGATGGCCACAATCAATGGCCAGTTTGACCTTGCACTAATGTTGCTTGCTCAGGGTGCTGATCCCAACGGGATGAGCATGGCTGGGACCACTCCACTATTCGCAACGCTTGAGCGGCAGTGGGCACCGAGGGCATCGTACGCTCATCCAACGGAGCACGAACAGCAGGCAAGTACATATCTAGAGGTCTTAGAAGCCCTCTTGGTTGCTGGGGCAGATCCGGATGTGCGTCTAAGAACCCATCTCTGGTTTATGGAGTACACGTTCTCGGTGTTGGGGAGGGCTGGCGGTGCCAATTTGCGGGGTGCCACACCATTCTGGCGTGCTGCCTATGCTCTAGACGTGGATGCTATGCGACTACTGACGGACTATGGGGCGGATCCGAACATCCCGACCATGAAGCCGCCTCAGCGCCGTCGGCGTGCTGATCCGGATGAGGAGAATACGGAGGAGGAGAACAAAGAAGTGGAAGGCGAGGAAGGTCAGGCTGCAGAAGAAACTGAAGAGTCACAAGAAGTGGAAGGCGAGGTTGAAGCGAGTATAAATCCCAAAATGGCAAACGCGGAGGGTGAGAGCGCGGACACTGAAACTGAGCAGGAAGAAGGCGAGGAAGACGAAGAGAAGGACCATTCCGGCATCCCCCCGGTCCCTGTTGGCGGCCCATCTGTCTATCCGATTCACGCAGCGTCAGGTGTCGGGTATGGACAATCATTTGCAGCGAATGCGCACCGGCACGTACCAGACAACTGGCTGGCAGCAGTGAAGTTTCTAATCGAGGAGGCGGGTGCTGAGGTCGATATCCGCGACGTTAACGCCTATACAGCACTGCATCATGCCGCATCCCGGGGTGATGATGAATTAGTTCTGTACTTGATCGAGCGCGGTGCCGATGTAGCGGTGGTTAGCCGTAAGGGGCAGACTACTGCCGATATGGCGAATGGCCCTCAGCAGCGCACACCTCCCTACCTCGGGACTGTGGCCCTGTTGGAGAGCTTGGGTTCGAAGAACAATCACAAGTGTGTATCATGCTGAATATGTGCTAGTAGCGTTGCAGCCTGTTAGGAGGGTGACATGAAAAGGTTGGAATTTCGCCGGTTCCCCTTGAGAGACAGGGCTTACACCGTGTTCGCACTATGCTCCCTTGGGCTTATCGTACCGCCCCTAACTGAAGCGCAGCAGAGCGATCCTGACCCCGAACGTTTTGAACAACAAGTCTCTAGGTTCGAAGCTTGGGATACAAAAAATAGCCATCCCACCAAAGCAGCACTCTTCGTTGGGAGTTCGAGCATCGTTATGTGGAATAGCGCGGAACGTTTCCCTAGTGTCCCGCTAATCAATCGTGGCTTCGGTGGGTCACACGTTTCTGATGTCAATCACTATGTTGAAGAGACGGTTCTAAAATATGCGCCGGCCACTGTCGTCTTTTACGCTGGTGACAACGATCTCGGGGCTGGCAAGAGTGTGACACAGGTCTTTGAGGATTATCGGGAGTTTGTAGAGACTGTGTCGGAGGAACTTCCAGAGAGTGAGATTGTTTTCGTTGCGGTTAAGCCAAGCATCCGGCGTTGGTCCCTGTGGCCACAAATGAAAGAGCTTAACGAGCAGGTGCAATCGTTTGCAGGGTTGCATTCCAATTTGCACTACGCTGATATCGCTACGCCGATGTTGGACGAGGATGGTAAGCCTATGCCGGAACTCTTTGTCCAGGATGGGCTCCATATGACGTCAGCGGGATACGATATATGGACTGATGTACTGGGGAAGCTTCTGCATTCAATCCACTAGAGTTACGCGCCGGATTGGAAGGCGCGGTAAGCGCTATTTACGTGCACAATTAGGAAAATCGGACGCTTGTGGTAAGGAGGAGGATATGAAGAAGTCAGAATTTGTGCGTTCCCTGCTAATGCCTGGGGTCTTGGCTTCAGTGGTCCTTGTAACTGCAAGCTGTAGTTCTAGTACCGATGGGATGTTGGGTGCGGCCAACGACTTTATCTCGATACTTTCCGAAGAACAAAGAGAAAGGACTCTATTTGAATTTGAAGATGCGGAACGGCACCGCTGGCACTTTATCCCCCCAGAGATGTTTCCACGAGCGGGTGTAGCTCTCAAGGAGATGGACCCCGAACAGCGCGGTCGAGCGCATGATCTGATTAGGTCCGCTCTAAGCCAGAGTGGTTATATGACCACTATCCAGATTATGGAGCTGGAGGACGTACTCCAGGCGCTTGAGGGCGGTGGTCGCTTCGCTCGTGATTCCGAGGAATATGTGCTCAGTGTTTTCGGAAGACCTTCGGCGGATACCAGTTGGGGGTGGCGTTTTGAGGGACACCATGTCTCATTGCACTTCACGATTGTTGGAGGGGCTGTGATTGCAAGTTCTCCGGCATTTCTAGGTGCAAACCCAGCAGAAGTTCTAGACGGCCCGGACAAGGGATTGCGTGCTCTAGCAGATAAGGAAGATGTAGCGAGAACCCTGCTTCAAGCATTGGACGCGGGACAGCGCGAAATGGCGATTATTAGTGACGTGGCACCGAGGGATATCGTAACGGGCGCAGAACTAGAGATTGACCCTCTTACTCCGGTGGGTATTGGGGCCACAATGCTTTCTGAAGAACAGCGCTTGCTTCTGATGGGCCTGATTACCGCCTATACGTCTGTAATGGCTGAAGGGATTGCTGATTATCGTTTAGAGAGGCTGTATGACGAGGGAATAGACAAGATCGCATTTGCGTGGGCCGGGGGAGTTGAACGAGGTGAACAGCACTACTATAGAGTGCAGGGCCCAACATTCCTGATCGAGTATGACAACACACAAAACAATGCGAACCACATCCATTCGGTATGGCGTGAGTTTGATGGAGACTTCGGGCGAGATCTCCTAAGAGAGCATGTGAGCAGTACTCCCCATTGAGGAGTTCTGTACTCCTAAGAGCACGCCGCTTCTCGTAATCTGGCTTTCCGTTAAGCTCCAAGGCTCAAGCAGTAGCTGCTGCTGCTGCATCCGTGACCCTTCCGACGATACAATCACTTGCGCCACACTCAGCGCACGATAGCTCTTTTTTGGGCTCCACTAGCGGCTACATGGATCATGATGGCTGCCGAGGGGCCATTCCTGGCAGCGATGATTGCTCGCATGCCAGGTCCGGAATTCAATCTCGGCGCCTACGGTGTCGCCTTCGCTCTTGCTATTCTGATCGAGGCGCCAGTGATCATGCTCATGAGCGCGGCGACCTCTCTTGTTAAGGATCGGAACAGCTATCTCAAGATGCGGAATTTCTCGCGAGGGCTGATTCTTGGAACGACGCTCCTTTTACTGATAGTTCTCGTCCCAGGTGTCTATCGGTGGCTCACTGAAACGCTACTTCAACTCCCTGCAGAAGTAGCGGATCTCACTTATGGAGCGTTGTGGTTTTTTCTCCCTTGGCCTAGTGCGATTGGGTACCGCCGTTTTTTACAAGGCGTGCTAATCCGTGCGGGGAAAACACGTTTGGTTGCTATGGGCACCCTAATTCGGCTTCTCGCGATGACGGTTGCTGCATTACTAGGATATTTGTTACTCGACATACCTGGGGCGTGGGTTGGAGGGCTGGCGCTGGGAACCGGTGTCACTGTAGAAGCGATCGCAGCGCGCTTTATGGCTGCAGAAACAGTCCGAGGCTTACTGACTGAAGAAGGTGATGCTGAGTACACAGGTCGAACGGTGACATATCGAGCGATTGCGACATTCTACCTACCACTCGCCCTTACCTCTTTGATCGGACTTACAATTCAACCGCTCTTAACGTTTTTCATGGGTCGGAGCGTTTCTCCGGTTGAATCTTTAGCGGTTTACCCTGTGGTGCATTCCCTGTCGTTCTTCTTTAGGTCGGTGGGGTTTGCCTACCAAGACGCAGCGATTGCTCTAATTGGTGAGCGATTTGAACACTATAGAGAGTTAAGGCGCTTCTGCTTCACACTCGGTGCCGTTACAACAGCAGGGTTAGCCTTAGTCGCTTTCACTCCGCTCTTTCAGCTGTGGTTTACGGTCTTGTCGGGCTTGACGCCTGAACTGACCAGTTTCGCTTTGATTCCTGCGCGAATCATAGTGCCCTTACCCTTCCTCTCGGTCTTACTTTCATTTCAGAGGGCGATCCTTGTCGAAGGCCGGAGAACCCAGCACATCACTTGGGCAAGTGTGATTGAAGTGACTACGGTTGCGGTCCTCTTCCTTACTTTAGGATTTGGCTTTGAAGTTGTGGGAGCGACGGCGGCCTTCACGGCTTTCTTGGGAGGCCGTCTATTAAGCACCGTCTATCTTGCCCCTGGGTGTGCAAGCGTACTGCGTGAGTCTTTGAGAGACAGTGCCTAGGAGAGACGTGTGAGGCCCTCATGATCGGGTGCTGCCGAGAAGCCTAAGCAGTTGCTTTTTCCAACCGAGAGAGAGAGCACCATACACATGGCATCGCTGACGGCTTCGGTATTTTCTAGATCACACATAGCAATTATTCCAGAGCCGGCCCCAGAGATAGTGACCGCCCAGGCTCCGGCTTCATAACCAGCGGCTATGGCCTCTTTTGCACTATCGATTAAGGGCAGGCGGTAGGGGACATGCAACTCATCTTCCACCCCGATCCGTATTAACTCCGGATCCCCCAATGCAAATCCTTGGACAAGAGCGGTTGCACGGCCGAGCGAGCGGACCGCAACGTCATGTCCGACTTCTTTTGGGAGTACGCGGCGCGCTTTTCTGGTCGAGACCCCCTCTAGCGGTGCTGCATAGGCAAAGCCAACTCTGGAAGAAAGGTTGAGCGGGACTATGACTGGGTTGTTCAGAGAATGAACTACAGCACAAAGCCCGCCATGTAGGCACGCAGCAGCATTTTCACCGTGTCCATCCAGGCGGTGTGCTTCCACGAACGCACCCTTGTCATCCCGAGGCTCATTGAGGACGGCTCGGGCCAAGTCGTAACCCGCGAGGACGGCAGCCGCAGAAGAGCCAAGTCCTCTTGAAATAGGAATGTCGGACGTTGCCCTTAGGACTCCGCACGGAATCGATCCCTCTTGATTGAGAATTCGCGTGAAGGCGCCTACAAGAAGGTTGTCACTATCGGCCACCTCTAGGTTTGCGAGAGCGCCATCCCATACACATTCAAGTGTATCGCCTCCAGGCTCAAAACTAGCCACCAAGTACCGATCGAGTGCGAGACCAAGTGTGTCATATCCACTACCGAGGTTGGATGTGGAGGACGGTAGCCTTACGGCCGCAGCTCTCAGTCTTTCAGTCATCTAAGATTGTTTCATCCAGAAGAGCTTCGAGCTCTTGCAAAGTCGGTTTAATCTCTGAAAAGAGTTCTTTTCGTTTCATCACAGAGAGTAGTTCTTGGGGTGGCTCTACTTTACTGCCGATGGCGGCTTCCACCACACCAGGGAATTTTGCAGGATGTGCAGTTGCCAAAACAACGGTGGGCCCAACTGCCAAATCATGGTGTTGCTGGGCTACCCGATATGCTACCGCTGCATGCGGATCAAGAACATATCCTGTTTCCTCGTATACTTCCGTAATGCACCTACGGGTCTCAGAATCGTCGATTGAGACGCCTCTTATGATGTGGTTCATCTGGTCTGGATGTTTCCGAAAAAGCCAGCGAATCCGTTCCAGATTGCTCGGTTTCCCGACATCCATAGCACTTGAAACTGTTGGAACTGAGGGCTGTTCGCTAAGGTTTCCAGTGGCCAGGAATCGGCCAAACACATCGTTTGCATTCATCGCCGACAAGAAGCCTAGTGCTGGCATCCCAGCGATATGGGCCAGTAGCCCAGCACACAAGTTACCTAGATTACCTGACGGGACAGCAAAGAGTGCAGGAGTTGGGCTTAGGAGTCTCGTGGCATGAAGGTAGTAAAACATTTGAGGCAGGAGTCGACCGAGGTTGATAGAATTCGCTGACGTAAGACAATATCTGTCCCGTAATATGTCTGAAGCGAACGCTTCCTTTACTAGCTCTTGGCAATGGTCGAATGTGCCTGCAACAGAGATCGCCAATATGTTATCGCCTAGGGTGCTCATCTGATGTCGCTGCTGTGAACTGATGCCTTCGTCCGGGAAAAGCACTACGACCCGGGTCTTCGGGCGACCATGAAATGCTCTTGCTACAGCACTTCCCGTGTCACCTGAGGTGGCCACGAGGATCGTCGTAGTACGCTTGTCGGAGTTTGGTGACCCGACGTATTGCATGAGCCCTGCCATGAATTGCCCTCCCACATCCTTAAATGCGTGGGTAGGTCCATGAAAAAGCTCGAGAACATGGAAG
>DLRL01000082.1 GCA_002501085.1 Gemmatimonadales bacterium UBA7889 | reverse complement strand
TCCACAGTGAAGATCAAGCGAACTCACGCTTCATACATAAAGCGTTGCGCTCGCTCACATTTTTGCCTAGATAGCAGGGGGTCTTTTCACGATCACGAAGCACGTTAGCTTCGTGATCGTGCTAGGCCTGCGTTAGTACGCCTAGATGAGCGTAAAATAGTTCGTTCAACCCGGGAGCAGGGATGATCGTACGTCGTTTCTTTATTGCTGTTACAGCTGCTACACTTGTCGTCGGATCCTGTGGTGGTGACCCACCTCCACCGCCTCCAGCACCACCGGGGCCGGACATGGATTCACTTCGGGCCTATCAAGATTCAGTCCGAGAGGCTGAAGAGGAAGCTCGCCGCCTAGCTGCAGAAGAGGCAGCCCGTCGCGCGGAGGAAGCAACCCGCGAGAGAGCAAGACAAAGGGCTTCGCTGACACTGCAACAGATGGTCTTCTTCGATTATGACATGTCCGAGATCCGTGATGATGCGGCTTCGGCATTGCGCGCGAAAGTCGATATTCTGCGGGCTAGTCCGCAGGTACAGCTGCGCATCGAAGGACATGCCGACGACCGCGGCTCGACTGAGTACAATTTAGCGCTAGGGAATCGCCGAGCAGTGGCTGTTCGGGATTTCCTGACTGGCTTTGGACTCTCAGAGAGTCGATTCAGCGTCGTTTCCTTTGGTGAGGAGCGTCCGCTCGAATCGGGCTCGGATGAATCCGCTTGGTCTCGGAACCGTCGTGGCCAGTTTGTGATTACCGCTGGTGAAAACGCTATCAACCCAGGTAACTGACAGCGTGACCTTTGCGGGACCTCTCCCCCCGGTGAGCCGGGGGAGAGAGGTTCGTGATATGATGAGAGGTTTTGCACTGTCTTTGGTAGTACTACGCGTCCCTGTTCTGATCACTACTATCCTAGTACTCGGGGGTTGCGCTACTAAGAACGATATCCGAGATCTTCAGGTTGAATTACAGGCTGAGCTACGCGTCCTGGCGGAGCGGCAAGCTGCACTGATTGCCCAATTGCAGACTGAGGCAAACTCAACCCGGGACACCTTACGTAGCCAATCTATCCAGCTCTTTGATTTTCGCGGGGAGATCTCACAGCAATTGAGAGAAATCGGAGAGGGTTTAGCGACTCTGGAAGTGCTGGCTGGGGAGAATCAGCGTGCCATAATGGGTATCCGAGGACAGGTTACGAATCTGAGGAGCGGGTCAGTCACCGCTGCTTCTCCCGTCCTTGATTCTACAGGCATGCTCGGGGGAGCTGTAGGAGATGCAGATCAACTCTACCGGACAGCCGCGGAGCAGTTTGGCCGAGGTTCGCTTAATACAGCCCGGATGGCATTCCAGCAATTCGTGCAAAGCTATCCTAATCACGCACTTGCGCCTGAAGCTCACTTCTCTCTCGCTGATATTCTTTATCAGCAGGAAGACTTTGATGCTGCTCTGGAAGCATTCGGAGAAATTCAATCTCGTTTCCCAACAGCTGCCAAGGTACCGGATGCTTTATACAGGATCGCGCTGATTCAGATTGAGATGGAGGAAATTGAATCTGCGATCGATACGCTCGAGAGGATCACCAACACCTATCCAGGGTCGGTCATAGCAGAAATCGCAGCTGACAAGCTCGAAGAGATCGGTTCTTGAATAGGCGACACGCCCTTGCCGGCCCTGTCATGGTGCGATCTCTAACGGAAATCTGAAGTATGCGTTGTCCAGCCTGTGATGCCACCGAGAATCATGTTGTTGATACAAGGGCCAGCCGGGGCGGTAGGGCTGTCAGGCGGAGGCGAGAATGTACTGTTTGCGGAGCGCGTTTCACGACCTATGAATACATTGAAGAACGTCCTATCCAGGTACTCAAGCGTTCTGGGGCAGTAGAGGACTTCAATAGAACGAAGCTTCTTCGTAGCGTGAAGGTGGCATGTGCGAAGCGCCCGATCTCAGCTTCACAGATGGACGCGCTCGTTGATGATATCGAAGACATATTGTCAGCCCAGGTGGGTGTTGAGGTCTTGAGTGTACAACTTGGAACATTAGTAATGGAGCGTTTAAGCCCTATAGACCGAGTTGCATACGTGCGATTTGCTTCCGTATACCGGAACTTCCAAGACGCGGGAGAGTTCCAAGAGTTCGTCGACGAGATCACTGCCGCCAAGGAGCGTGAAGAGCTTCGACGCAACCAAGTCGAACTTCCGCTCTAGTCAGCAGTTGACCGAACAAAAACCTCTTCAGGTAGTTTTTTACTAGATGGCTCGTATCCGCAAATCAAGAGGAGAAATGCCGTTTCTCGACCACCTTGAGGAACTGAGGTGGAGGATCCTTTGGTGCATTCTCTCAGTCATGATCGGCGCTGTAGTTGGTTTTGGCTTGGTCTACTACCTCGATGTGCTCGAGCTTTTGGTCGACCCTGTGCGGAAGGCCTACGACAATCCGAACTTAAAGCTGATCTATCTGTCACCATCTGACTCATTCTTCGTTACACTCAGGCTAGCTATCTATGCGGGACTGCTCATGGCCTTCCCATTCCTAGCTTACCATATATGGGCGTTCCTCTCTCCTGCTCTCAAGCCTCAGGAGCGACGGGTAATCATACCGCCGCTTTACGGAGGTCTTGTTCTCTTTGCAGCAGGTGTCTCCCTAGCATATTGGATAGCCCTACCTGTGACTCTTGACTTCTTCCAGAGGTTCCAGACCGAGTCACTTCAGGCAAATCTTGAGATCAATGCTACACTAGGATTCATTGTGAAGATGCTCATGGCATTCGGCTTCGTCTTCGAGTTGCCAATTGTAATTATGATTTTGAGCTGGATGGGGATCGTCACTCCCGACTTCCTTCGCAAGAAGCGAAGACATGCAATCGTTCTGATAACCGTCCTGGCGAGCTTTATTACTCCAGGGGATGTAATTGTACTGACATTCATGATGATGGTCCCCCTGATCCTTCTATATGAGGTCGGCATCTTCCTGTCTGTAGGCATTTACCGGAGGAAAGCACAGAGGGAGCAGGACTTCGAAACAGATACCACTCCACCTACTGGATCTGTAGAAACGCAGTGACACCCATGCGGTTGGTGAACCAGACACTCTGGATCATAGGGTTCACTGCCATGGGTGCCTTCAGTTCTGCAAGTGCTCAGGAACAGGTAGACTCAACACGCCTTCGTGTAATCCAACGGCTTGAGCGACTCGCTCGAGCACCTGGCTTCGACAGTATCCTGTTTGTACAAGACTCCATGAGGGTTGCCGAAATTGAAGCTGGTCGGGGTTTCGGTGGGGGAGTAAGCACGGATTCGGTTGTGGCTGAGCTAATAGCCCTGCCTGGTTTCACCCTGACGGAGTACGATGGTGGTGCCGCCACTTTTGAGGCAGCCAAACGTGTCCTAACACTCATTGCTCCGGATGGAGGGAGGGCACGGGTGAGCAGCGAAGGGATGGGCGTCGAAGCAGATACATCAATCCTCTATAACGAAGAGACAGGACGACTCCAGACTGTAGGGCAATCTACCTTTACCCCGGACACAGGTGACCCAATCGAGTCTGCGTCCCTCATTTTCGACATAAGCGAGGAACGTGGTTCCGCATTCGGCGCGGAAACATCATACAGTGAAGGTGGAGCGAACTGGTTAGTCACCGGAGACATGCCATTCGCGGCAGCGGATTCCTCCTTTATGTCACATGCTCGCTTCACGTCGTGCGATTTGGAGGAGCCGCACTACCATTTTGAGACTGATGAGATCAAGATCGTCGGGGGAAATGTGCTGGTTGCACGTCCCGTTCGCCTGTACTTCGCGGATGTCCCAGTGGCCTGGTTGCCTTTTGTTGCACAGAGCTTATCTCAGGGTCGCTCATCGGGTATTTTGACCCCTCGATTTAGCGTAAACGATATCGTTCGCACATCTGGTCAGTACCGCCGAAGAGTCAGTAACCTTGGTTTCTATTGGGCTATGAGTGACTACTCGGACGCGCTGGTGGCTCTCGACTGGTTTAGTCAGAATTTTCTTAGCATGACCGGCTCACTGAGATATAGCTTCAACCGTCAGTTTCTCGATGGGGATTTGACTTTTCGCCGCTATTGGCGTGTTGATGGATCGAGCGAGCTTGCATTGGACACCCGGCACAATTGGGACCTTGATGAACGCACGCAATTACGTATGTCGGGAAGGTATGCTTCCAGTAATGACTTCATCCGAGAGAACTCTTTCAATCCGGCTGAAGTAACACAATCGATTGACTCAGAAGGGGGTATCAACCGCCGGTTTAATTGGGGGACCGCATCCGTAGGTGCAAATCGTAAGCAGTATCTATCTGATGATCGTACTGAGTGGACATTGCCCTCTGCGAATTTGTCACTTTCCACTATCACCTTGTTTAGGAATGCTTCTAGCGACGCGCGCTTCTATAACAACATGACTTGGTCAGGTAGTGCGAGTTTTACTCGTCGGACTCTGGATCGAGTCCAACCGGATGTCTTCAGTTTTTCACGGGCGGATACCGAAACGACTACAGGATCTGTTCGTAGTACGCTCAGCCTGGGTAATCTCTCTCTGGCTCAGTCAGTGCAGTTGCGCCAATCCGGAACACTCGGCGTACCTGAGGCGTTACTTGTGATGCGTGAATCAGAGACCCCGGCCCTGATTACAGGCTCCCCGGTCCAGGACATCATGGACTCCGACTTGACTTGGCAATCGTCCGTCTCATACCAGCAGCAACTTATCGGATCGACTACGATCACACCTAGACTTTCGATGTCAGGAAATATGTTCCGATCCGATACTTCCGCTGTTGCATCCTCGTTAGTGTCAGCTCCAGCGAGGGTATCATTCGGAGGCGCCCTGAAGACCGATATCTATGGATTCTACGGTGGCTTTGGCGGCTTTGAAGCAATCCGTCACAAACTATCACCTTCAATCCAGTACGAGTGGAGTCCTGCTACGTCACCTACTCAACTGCAGCAGCAGCTCTTTAGGTCCAGGGCACTCCAGCCGAAGAATGCTGTTTCATTGACGCTTAATCAGACCTGGGAAGCAAAGCGCAGGCCACCAGAGGGCGATTCCGCTGTGGCCAATTCAGCAACCCAACTCGATTCGCTCGACTTAGCTGTTAATACCCAATCTTCGCCTTCTGATGGGCCAACCCGCCTTCAACAGGGACAGACTGTTAGCCTTCTGGCCCTTCGCACCAGTGTCTTGCGTTATGACTTCGTAGAAGCTGACTCGATTGGAGCGTTTCTAGCTGGCTTCGAAACGACCCGTCTATCTAATCAGATCTCCTCTGACTTCTTAAGAGGTCTAACGATTTCGGTGAACCACGATCTGTTCGAGGACAAAGAAGTGGATGGCCAACTTACCAGAACCTTTGCCCCACATCTTGCTCAGGTTAACCTCGGGTTCTCGCTTGGTTCGAACTCATCGATCTTCCGGTTGCTGGGCTTTCTCCGTGGTGGCGATGAGGGAGAAACTCCTGCACCCTCAACTGAAGAGCCAGATGTTGTTGATCCATTTGAGCCTACCGGGACAACTGACGAATCATCGATTATTCCAACGGGGCGTCGCCCGTTATCCTCTACCGAGCCAGCTCGTCGTGGGGATCGAGGTGGTTGGAATGCCAATCTGTCCTACTCGCTCCAGAGACCACGTGGCGACGATGTCATGATGAGTCAGATGCTCACTGGTACCATTACTTTGCGGCCAACCGAAAACTGGGACCTGAGTTGGCGGACAGCATATGATTTGGAGCGGAGAGCATTCAATGACCACACCATTCGGCTATCGAGAAACCTGCATCGTTGGGAAGCAAATTTTGATTTCCTGCAAACTGCTACTGGGAATTGGACATTCCGATTCGAAGTTAGCTTGATCGACAATCGGGATCTTAAATTCGACTACAAGCAACGGAACCTTGATGTAGGGCTACCTCGCTGAACATGTATACAAGTTCTTGACCCATGATTCCGATACTCGAGGCTGTCCCAAATTTTTCTGAAGGTCGCGACCTAGAGAAGGTAGAGGCACTTGTCGACACAATTGCTAGAAAGGGTGTGGACATTCTGGATTGGTCAGCGGACCCGGACCACCATCGGTCCGTTGTCACGTACATAGGTGATCCTCGGTCAGTGATATCTGCTTCTATAGCCGCAGCCAAGTTCGCAGTTCGGGAATTTGATCTTAGT
>DLRL01000053.1:5645-5775 GCA_002501085.1 Gemmatimonadales bacterium UBA7889 | reverse complement strand
CCAAAGGTTGTCCCGACAGCATAAGTCTTTGGGTTGCCATGGTTAGCACATCGGAGACACCCATCAACCCGCCTCTTACCTTCGGTGGTAGATAGACATTGGCATCGCAACCAACCAGTAGAAGGCTGCC
>DLRL01000053.1:4965-5310 GCA_002501085.1 Gemmatimonadales bacterium UBA7889 | reverse complement strand
ATTGCACCGGCACCGGCAAGAAATTCTCGACGGGACACAGGATTCTTCACTCAGCATCCTCCTTGGGGACCAAATATTTGCCTGTAATCATCGAACGGATTTGATTCACTGCCCCGGCCACAAATACTTCTACGACGTGAACAACCAAGAATAAAATCATCCACAGCATACAGACTACATGAAGTGTTCGTGCCGTTTGCCGCCCGCCGAACAGATCAATCAATTCAGGCGAAATTGCCGTAAAAGCAGGCATTTGAGCAAGCCCGCTCAGGATCATGAATGGGGACAAGATAAATATGACAATCAGGTATGAAATCTTCTGCAAGCCGCTATAACGGCCCACCG
>DLRL01000053.1:2633-4633 GCA_002501085.1 Gemmatimonadales bacterium UBA7889 | reverse complement strand
TGCCCCCTCAGGTGCGCGAAGCCGCACATGGTCAACGAAATCAGTCTTGAGGCTTTGCCAGCTCAATTCATTTCGGTCTAGGAACAAGTTCTTGTGGAAATATTTGTTCCACAGGTTCCAGCCTACGTAAATCATTCCATTAATGACCGAGATCCAGGCAAAAAGAAAATGGTAGTTTCTGCCCCATCTGCGATCACCCATAGCTCCTGCTTCATCCCAAGAGATCCCCCAATCTGAAAGCCTGAACACGGCGTCATAACCTCGGAATCCGACTTTCCCCCAATAGAGTTCAGGGAAGTCGAGAAAGATGTGAACGCCGCTCACCACGAGATAGCAAAAGGCAACCACATTGATCCAATGGCAGATGCGAACATTGTAGTTGTACCGATACAGCTGTTCCGTAACCTCTGTTTTGGTCCCTTTATTCAATTGCTAATCCGTTCATCGTCCCTTGGATCGCATCCTGACGCTGCTACTGAGCGGCAAGGATAGGCTGGGGGCGACAGTGCGCCAAGGCGATTAAGCAGCATGAGCCACACTCCTTGGTGAGGTACCCGAGGGATCCATCCTCAATAATGAGGCTCTAGCCGACTGGTCGATTCGGTTCCGTTCGTGTACGATGCGACTACAGGGACTCCAGTAAGATCCCATTACACTTAGCACGGGTTAGTCATGAAGAAAGGTATCCTCACCCTCCTGTTGGTATGTGTGGCATGTGCGCCCCAAGAGACCAATGTCGAAGTTGCGGCCTGGGAAGCACAGGCTCAGAGCGTCACGATCATCCGTGACGACTGGGGCATCCCACATATATATGGCGAAACCGATGCGGATGCTGTCTTCGGCATGATCTACGCACAGGCAGAGGATGATTTCAACCGGATCGAGGTGAACTTTCTCAACTCTCAAGGTCGTCTCGCGGAGGCCGAGGGTGAGGATGAGATTTGGCGTGATCTTAGGATGAAGCTCTTCATCGATCCCGCGGACATGCAGACCCAGTACGACGCGAGCCCGCAATGGCTCAAGGACCTGATGGATGCTTGGGCCAGCGGTCTCAACTACTACCTCTACACTCATCCTGAGGTGCAACCGAGAGTACTCACCCACTTCGAGCCGTGGATGGCGCTTACGTTCAGCGAAGGGAGTATCGGCGGAGATATCGAACGCGTGAACCTTGGTCGCCTCGAGGCGTTCTACGGCCAACCGAGCAATGCGCAGGCGGTTCTCGATCGCGAACCCTCGTCCACGACCCTTGCCATGGTGCCCTCCGGGCTCAACGAACCGGATATGAATGAGGAGCCTACTGGGTCGAACGGCATTGCCATCGCACCTACTAACACATCGGCGGGTAATGCTTTGCTTCTCATCAATCCCCACACCTCATTCTTCTTCCGCGAAGAGCTCCACATGGTCAGCGAACAGGGACTCGACGCCTACGGCGCCGTGACGTGGGGCCAGTTTTTCGTGTACCAGGGATTCAATGAGAACGCCGGTTGGATGCACACATCGAGCGGTGTCGACAACATTGACGAGTTCCTCGAGACAGTCGTCGAGCGAGACGGGACGCTCTACTACCGTTATGGGGACGAGGAGCGTCCTGTGACTGCTCGGCAAGTCACCGTCCCATACAAGACGGACACCGGAATGGCGGAGCGCGAGTTTACGGTCTACCGGACGCATCACGGGCCCATCGTCCGGGAGGTTGATGGTGCGTGGGTAAGCGTTGCTCTGATGGAAGAGCCAATGGATGCGCTTATTCAGTCATACATGCGGACTAAGGCACAGAGCTACAACGAGTACATCGAGGTGATGCGCACCCACACAAACTCATCCAATAACACAGTCTTTGCAGATTCGGAGGGCAACATAGCCTACCTCCACTCCAACTTCATTCCAGTTCGTGACACTCGCTTCAACTATCTGCAGCCGGTTGACGGAAGTGACCCAGCGACCGACTGGCAAGGTGTGCACAGCATTGAGGAAACACCGAACGCTGTGAACCC
>DLRL01000053.1:1375-2305 GCA_002501085.1 Gemmatimonadales bacterium UBA7889 | reverse complement strand
TCGGTCGGATGGCTACAGAACACGAACAATTGGCCGTTCTCCGCCGCGGGGCCGGACAGCCCCAGGCGTGAGGAATTCCCGGTCTACGTTCAGCGCAGTGGTGAGAATGCTCGCGGTCTTCACGCGATGCGTGTCCTCGAAGGCAAGACCGACTTCACACTAGAGTCGCTCATCGATGCGGCGTTCGATAGCTATCTGACGGGGTTCGAGGAACTGATTCCCGCCCTCGTAAGGGCCTACGATCAAGCTGACGCGTCCAATCCTCTCAAGGCAGAGCTCGCTGATCAGGTCAGCATTCTCCGAGACTGGGATCTTCGTTGGTCAGTCGAGTCAATCCCGACCTCGCTTGCCATATTTTTTGGTGAGGAAACACGTCGCCTGGACGCCACAGAGCGTGAGGTGCCCCAGCAGCTGCTCCAAGCACTCAGTGCGGCTTCAGCCAGGCTCGAGGCTGACTTTGGGAACTGGCGCACGCCCTGGGGTGACATCAATCGCTTTCAGCGCCTCACAGGAGATATCGTGCAGCCGTTTGACGATGCCGGGCCCAGCACACCGGTCGGTTTCCCCTCTGCTCGGTGGGGATCGCTAGCCTCGTTCGGCGCGCGAGCCTATCCACAGACAAAGAAGTGGTACGGTACAAGCGGCAATAGCTTCGTGGCTGTCGTCGAGTTCGGAGACGAGGTGCGCGCCCGCGCGGTCACCGCTGGTGGATTGGACAGTGACCCATCTTCACAGCACTTCAATGACCAAGCAGAGTTGTATGCTACCGGCGACCTGCGGGAGGTTTACTACTATCGGGCAGATGTCGAGGGCCACATAGAAAGGGAGTATCACCCAGGGAACTGACTAGTGCCTAGTATAAACCCTCCCTATTTCATTGCATTTTAGGGTAGTGATGACAGAAGACACTAAGCATTTCCTGTACAAAGC
>DLRL01000053.1:821-950 GCA_002501085.1 Gemmatimonadales bacterium UBA7889 | reverse complement strand
GGCCTGTTGCTCTCTTCGCTCTTACTGAGCTTATTGGGTTACCTGAGTTGGTCTCAGGGACTTATTACGTTTCTTCCGGGTCTTTTTCTGATTTACGTTCACAAGAAGTAGCTTCTCGGAATTAGCCGT
>DLRL01000053.1:0-485 GCA_002501085.1 Gemmatimonadales bacterium UBA7889 | reverse complement strand
ATTTGGAAAGATCTCAGCCAGCATCTGGTTGAGGTCCCGTTCAATTTTTTCCTTTAGGGGAGGACCACGATTATGTCCGGCGAATTCGATCTCAGTGGGGAGCAGCTACTTTTACCGGGCAGGCTTGGTGATCCCACTAGAGTCTTGAAGACGGAGCCACGGGCTGATCCTCGAATGGTAGCAGCTATGGCGGAGCTCGGCTTCGACCTGGCACCTGAGCCGATACCTGTGACAGCTGAGTCGCCGATCGAGGAAATACGCGAATTCATCGCGATGATTGAGCCAAGCTATAACGATGCCTTCAAGATCTGGTTCGCTGATTTGCCGCCTATCGATAATGTGGAAAGGCACACTGAAGTGATAACGGGAGCGGACGGTAACGACATCAAGCTATACATACACCGGCCTAGGCATGCTTCCGACTCTCCATCATGCGTTTATCATGTCCATGGAGGGGGTATGGTTCTTCTAGCAGCTACCGACAC
>DLRL01000090.1 GCA_002501085.1 Gemmatimonadales bacterium UBA7889 | reverse complement strand
GACTTTATCTATGGCGAATACCAGACGCCTGATGCAGGGAAATTCTCGAGGTACGTAACGAACCCCTGATTCTAGCCGGGCCCACCCCACTTATCTGCGACTATAGCACACCTAGAACTACCCTGGCTCTATGTGCGACCAATCTATTTCCAGTCCTGGAGGACAGGGCTCATAGGTCTTCTCCAGACCAGCTTCAATCCAAGGGCCACAAGCCACGCCCATGTTACGGGTGCCCTGCATAACTAACTCACCGTACTCGTCATAGTTTTCCCAGGGTCCGTGCCAAAATCCCTGCTCAAGGGTTCCGGACATCTTGAGCTGAGGCGTCGAAAGAGCTCCGGTTTCGGTAAGAAAAACAGGGCCGGAATAAGGCTCCATTGTCTCTGGATCCAAGAACTTGATTGGATCAGAACCGCTTGAAATCAGTTCATTCAGATCCCTGGGTGTCTCGAGAAACAGATCGCGTACATAGCCCTCGTACATCATGCCCGCGAGGCCAAGGCCGAGCAGAATCAACAGCACGGTCCCACCCAACTTTACGATCACTGATCAACCTTCGTGTAGATGACAAAGAATTTCTCTTCGAAGAGATCCACCTCACGCGACACCACGAAGCCAGCATTTGCCATCCACTCCGCTACCTGCTGGGGGCTAATCAACATCTCCGGCTGATTACCATGTGGAACACCCGGTTGATTCATATCATAGTCCACCACCACCATGCGGCTGCCAGGGGCCATATATGAGGCAACGGCTAGCAGGTAAGACTGACGCTCGTCGATGTGATGCAGCACATCATGGAAAAAAGCCACATCTACATCACGACGAGGTAGGTTCGGGTCCGTAAATTCGCCAAGCACGCTCTGTACATTCTCTAGCCCTGCTTGTCTGGCTTTCTCGTCGATCATGGGGAGGAATCCCTGGTCGACCTCAACCGCTAAAACCGTTCCAGTTGTGCCTGCGGCGCGTGCTAGCGGTACTGAGAACACACCCGTCCCGGCACCGAGATCTGCCACCACCTCACCCTCTTCGATTCCGATCAGGGAGACGACATTCTCAATTTCCAGGCTCCCCAAACGTCGACCACTCTCAAGTACTAGCGCCCACTGCTCTGCTGGACGCCCACCGAGTTGGGCATCGAGGGGACCCGAAGCGACCAAGGCCATCAAGGCGGTCACGCACGTGACATTCAAGAATCTAGGCATCTACTTATCTCCTTTCAGGTTCACGTGGCGAGTTCGAGATTGCGAAGATGAGACCACCTAGAAGTACGGTCAATAAACCAAGCACTGACTCAACCGGTCTCCCCTGGAGGGCCCAATACATCACCCAACCCGATACAAGGAGGAACACTATAGGGGTGATCGGATAACCCCATGCACGGAATGGACGTTCGACTTCTGGGCGGCGGATCCGCAACACAATTACGCACGAAACTGCCAGGCTCGAGAACAACGTAAGAGTGAAGCCGGCATATTGCTGGATCTGATCAATTCTGCCCGAGAGAACAATGATTGAAGTCACGATTCCCTGCGCAAGAAGTGCCGCGACTGGAGCACCTGTCGATCGAGTCTTGGCAAGGAAAGAAAACGGAGTAAAGTCGCGTCCCAGTGCGTAGTATACTCTTGGCCCAGCGAGGGTCATCGCAGAAGCTGAGGCTAGTATGGACGTGCATAATACAATCGTAACTAGACTCACACCCCGTTCACCAAACAGGGTACGAGAAGCTACTAATCCTACTTCCGCCTGTCCGGCTAACTCATCTACACTTGCTCCGTAGAAGTAGACGGCGTTTAACCCTAGATACAGGAAAAGCACAACCACTGTACCTAGAAGCAAAGCACGAGGAAGATCGCGCTGAGGATCCTTCATTTCCCCTGCCACATAGCCCGCTGCATTCCAGCCTGTAAAGCAAAACATGACGAAGATCAGTGAGGTGCCAAACGCTGCGAATGTTTCGGTTCGACTCAATTCCTCGAACGTGGCCGATACGGTGGTGAGATTGGCTACGTCTCCACGACCGAAAGATGCCGCCGCAAGTATGATGGCCACGATCCCAGCCACCTTAAAAACTGTTATCAAGTCATTGAAGCTGGTGCCGGAGCGGACCGCACGCAGATGAATCGCAACCAGAAGCCATACCAGGCCCACAGCAATGATATTACTCAGAGATATGGCACCCGCGGCCGTTGGGTCTTCGGCTAAGAAGGGGAAGAAATGGCTGAGATACGCAACGAAACTCTTCGTTGCTGCAGCAATGGCTGCTGAGAAACCAGCAACCAGTGAGACAAAGGCGCTCATGAACCCCAGAGCCCGACCGTAAGTCTCACGAAGATAGACATACTCTGCCCCAGCATGCGGCATCATCGCGCCTAATTCGGCATAGCAAAGAGCACCCAGTAGGGCGAGGATGCCCCCGATTACCCACAGCAAGAATATGATCGGGGGATGTCTGATGTCAGCTGCCTGGAATCCAGTTGTCGTGAAAATCCCAGCGCCGATGATGTTGGCGATCACAAGGGCCGTTGCAGACCTCAGTCTCATGTGCCGCTGCAGCGCACTCTGGGTCCCTCGGGTGGGCACGGTCAGGGCTTCTCCGAACTTGCTGTTTTATTGATGACCTAAGATACCGACTCGGAAAGTTATCGCGTCCCCATGAATGCCGCATATTGCGATAACCGGAGAATTCATATCTCCATAGACGTGCAACTCTGTACTGATGACTCGCGTCAGCCTATCGATTGAGGTATCAATCTTTTGAATGCAGGCTGTTTTTCACCACTCCTATCCCGAGCGTAAACAGTCATGAAATTCTTGCTAAACCCATTGATCCTGTGGGCCGCTGTCGTTCTCGCTGCTTGTTCAAGCATTGAGAACGACAGCGCAACCATAATCCGAACAGCATTCCACGACTTTAGTGTCGATACAGTCACTGGAGGATTGGTTCACCCATTTTCGATGGTGTTTACGCCAGAAGGCGATCTTCTGGTCACAGAGCGACCGGGAAGGCTCCGTATCATCAGGGATGATGTTTTAATTGACGACCCGGTCGAAGGCCTGCCAGAGATCCTGGCGATTGGTCAGGGTGCTATGCCACAAGACGGGCGTGAGCAAGCTGGCATGCGAGACCTGATACTTCATCCTGACTTTGCAGAGAATCGACTTCTCTACCTGAGCTACACAAAGCCAGGCCCTGATTCTCTAGGAAATATTGCTGTAGTTCGGGGGCGTTTCGAGAACGACCGATTGTCTGATGTCGAGGAACTGTTTCACGCTGACGCATTCGGGAATGGGAGCAATAGAAGTTCCCAGTGGGGTGGACGTCTCGCTCTCGATGGCAAAGGGTATCTCTTCATCACGATCGGTGATCGACAATGGCCTTCCGAGGGAGATCTAGCGGCACATCCATCTCAAAACCTTGCTAGCCACAATGGAACCACTATTCGCCTACACGAAGACGGTCGTGTTCCTGAAGACAACCCTTTCGTAGGCCAAGACGGAGTGCATTCTGAGATTTGGACGTATGGTCATCGTAACGCTCAAGGACTCGCTCTCCATCCAGAGACAGGGGATCTTTGGCTCAACGAACACGGACCACAGGGGGGTGACGAGCTGAACCTGGTCCGTCCGGGGCTGAACTACGGATGGCCAGTCGTAGGTTTCGGCGTGAATTATCGAACAGGGATCGCAATTCATAGTGCCACCCACCAGGATAGTATGCAGCCTCCCGTACACATCTGGGTTCCATCAATCGGCGTCACCGGCATGCTTTTCTATACAGGCGCTGCTTTCCCTGATTGGCGAGGGGACATGATCGTCGCAAGCCTCAGGGGAGAACAATTGGTTCGCCTCACCCTAGATGGGCAGCAGGTAGCGAGAGAAGAAACGTTAATTAGTGGGATGGGACGCATCCGAGATGTTCGACAGGGACCGGAAGGCATTATTTATCTAGCAATGGACGGTGATGCACGCGGCTTCGATGGTGACCCTACCCCAATCGTGCGCTTGATTCCCACTAGAGTGCGCTGACAAACGCATAATGGTCTGATGGATACGATACAGACCACATGGTCTAAGAGATCTCCCTAGAAAGGATTCGTCGCGAACACCGAAAATTCGGGAATAAAACCGCGACTATCCACTTTCAGGGCTCCAACAATCGCATCAGCAATTTCCTGGGGCCTTAATTTCTTGTCTGAAAGCGCACGCTCGACACCAGCCTTGGCAGCAAAACTGGTCATCACCTCACTCGGATTCACCAACATCACCCTCACGTTGTGGCGTCGAAGTTCATCACGCCAACACTCGGTCATGCCACGAACCGCGAACTTCGAGGAGCCATATGCGGTGCGTCCGCTGCTCCCCTTAAGACTTGAGGTAGAGGAAATATTAATCAGTTCACCACTACCCTGTTTGATAAACTGCCTAGCCGCTTCCCGTGCCATCAGAAATGTTCCAAACACGTTCGTCTGGTAAATATCCTGCAATTCCTCGAGAGTCGTATCCACCAGCGGCTTGAACATCCCGTAACCGGCGTTGTTGACCAGAATATCGAGCCGGCCATGGCGTTCGATCACGGTGCTCACAGTGCGGATAGCATCCTTCTCATTTCCTACATCACCCGCTATCCAGTCCAGTCCTAATTCTTCCGCCGTATTCCTCACAGCCTCTTCGCGGCGTCCTGTAATGGTGACTTTGCATCCCTGGTGCATCAGTGCTTCCGCAATCGCTCGCCCAATGCCTTCACTGCCACCAGTCACGAGGGCAACTGCATCCCTGAGTTCCATGTAATCTCCCTAGCTAGGCGAGGACAAACCAACACCGTAGGTAGCCTATAACCAATCCCTTCCAGAAAGTTATCCATATCACTGGATAATCTGAGATCTCTAGTACTTCTTGCTGCGGCGCTAACATCGATTCAAGCCGATTTATGATTCCCTCGGCCATCCTTATCCAAGGGGATTAGGTCCGTACTTATTAGACCCTTTCCTTCCAGGGGACAAACTGATGAACACCGTGGTAAATACGAAGAAGAAGAACCAGACAGCTCCTATCCCAAAAGCTAAGTCCTCTGAATAGATCGGAACCCCAAACCATCCTCTAAAAACCACCGTGGGTTCGCTAGTGCTACCAAATAGAGCCCATCCCACCTGTAACACTGGACCAACCGTCCATAGAACAAACCCAATCCAACTGGGGAAGTTAAGATCATGAAGGCGCTTCACGGCACCAACTGTAAAGGGCCAGATCACTAGGAGAAAAGCACATGTGAACAGCAGGCCACCATCACTTGCGATCCTAGCAACACCCAGAATAAGAGCAGACGGGATAAGAAATCTGGTCCAAAAAACAACAACCGGAATTCGGCCCTCAGGAGACCACCAGAGCTTAGTCACCGCAAACGCAACGCCTCTTCAATCGCTGCCTCAACCAGCGGCACCATCACCTGATATCCGGCCTCGTTGGGATGCACACCATCTTCCGAAAGCGCCGACTTCAGGCCCTGTCGCTCATCCGCCATCACGGTATGGTAGTCCAGATAGACCACATCACGTCTGGATGCATATCCCCTCATCCACGCATTGAGCTCAACAATCTTTCCTGCAGGTTCTAGTCCTGGCTGCCACCTATAATCATATACCGGTAGCACAGACGAGAGCACAACACTGATACCGTTCGCTTCCGCAAGCTCCACCATCGATATGAGGTTGTCCTCAATCATAGCGAGCGTCGAGGGGCCGGTATTGCCAGCGATATCGTTTGTTCCTGCTAGGAT
>DLRL01000039.1 GCA_002501085.1 Gemmatimonadales bacterium UBA7889 | reverse complement strand
CCAGAAAACGCCATGAGTATCCTTTGGCCAGTCGTTAGATGTTTTGTGGGCAACGAAAAACATTTTCGGATAGGCTTTTCCTGGGTTCGATCATCAGATCAGTGCACGTGTCTATCCGATCGGCTTGTTCCCGCGGTGATGTCTCGACTGAGTGCGGACTGCGTTACTCCATAATTTAAGGATGAGTCTCCATGAGTATTACTAAGTTCCTCACCGGTGTGGCACTGGTCGCTTTACCGGCGTTACTTGTCGTACCTGCCCAAGCGCAAACCGGCCAGATTGTTGGTCAGGTGACCGACGGCCAGTCGGGAGCACCTCTCAGTGAGGTCCAGGTTTATATACCTGGCACCGGGCTCGGCTCACTCACACGACAGGACGGTCGCTATATCCTGCTCAACGTGGCGCCAGGCACATATGAACTTACCGGAGAACGCATTGGTCTCGGGGCCGTGACGCAACAGATCACGGTCGCTGCGGGCCAGACGCTCCAGGCGGATTTCACGATGGCTTCGGTGGCACTCGGCCTAGATGAGATCATCGTCACTGGTACAGCCGGGGCATCCAGACGGCGTGAGATTGGGAACGTTGTGTCTCAGCTCAATGCCGTCGACGTACCGGACGCACCCCTGAGCATTACCGATATGCTCCAAGGAGTTGCACCGGGCCTCGAACTATACGGCGGTGGTGCGGTCGGCCAATCTAAGATCATCCGACTCCGTGGTGTTAACAGCGCGGCGCTCAACGATCACCCGATGATCTACGTGGACGGCGTACGCATCAGGAGCAGGCCGTTTCCGGACGCGAACCCGCCCGACCGTCGCGGCGGCCGGAGTGGCAACATCGCGGTCAGTCCACTCGACCAAATCAACCCCAGTGACATCGAACGGATCGAGATCATCAAGGGCTCGGCAGCTACCACACTCTACGGCACCGAAGCCTCGGGCGGCGTGATCCAGATCTTCACGAAACAAGGCAGAGAGGGTGCGCCCACGTGGACCGCAGAGGTCACGACAGGGACCCAGTGGGCCCGCGCATTCGGCGTCGACGACTCCGGTCCTTCCTACCAAGGAGAGACTGACGTCTCGTACAACTTCATGGAGCACTGGCTTTGCACCGGTCCCCTTAAGTGCGGTGATTATGCGAACCAGGCCTACAACCAAGGCTACTTGCTCTCCGTCCGTGGGGGCACGTCAGACGTTAACTATTTTGTCTCCGGATCGTTCGGAGACCAGCAGGGCTACCAGACGAACGATACCGAGAAGGCGTACACGACCCGCGCGAACCTCACCTTCTCTCCGGCGGCCAACCTGAATATCCAGTGGAACACGATGTACTCAAACACCGCCCAAACCCACACCGGCGGACAGAACAACGCCCAGGGCATCACGCTGAACGCGTTCCGCCAGGAGCGGAACTACTTCGGCACGGGTGACCCAGCTGCTCTCGATGAACTCATGGATCAGAAGATCGCTGAGGACGTCGAGCGCTTCACGACAGGCATAACGGTGACGTACTCCCCGATCGCCAACCTCACGAACCGCTTCGTCGTCGGCTACGACTGGGGGGCGCGCGAACACCGGAATCTCCGACCGTTCGGTTGGATGCAGACACCGGAGGGCAAGCTCCTTAACAACACATTCCAGAAC
Organism: Gemmatimonadales bacterium UBA7889; assembly: GCA_002501085.1. Classification (GTDB taxonomy): domain Bacteria; phylum Gemmatimonadota; class Gemmatimonadetes; order Longimicrobiales; family Gaopeijiaceae; genus UBA1142. Next base: position 56,565 of record DLRL01000039.1, on the reverse strand, counting down.
CGCGTGCTTTCACTGGACTACGTCGGATCGTACTCGCTTGATATCATGGACCAGCTCACTGCCAACATCTCGTGGGGCGGCCAGGCGGTCGGCGACGACGTGCGCTCCGTCGAGGGCTTCGGGGAGAACTTCCCCGGCGCCGCGGATCCGACGCTCAACTCGGCGGCCGCGACGATTTCATTTGAGAACCGCACGAAGATTTGGAATTCAGGCTTCTTCTTCCAGAATGTCTTCGACATCGCAGACAAGTACTTCCTCACAACCGGAGTGCGTATCGACGGTAACAGCACCTTCGGTGAAGGCTTCGGGCTCGCAGCGTATCCGAAGGCCAGTTTTTCTTGGATTCTTTCAGATGAGTCCTTCTACCCCGACATCGGTGAGATGAAGTTGCGCTTCGCATACGGTCGGTCTGGTCGCGCACCGGGACCGTTCGACAAGGTCCGCACGTGGTCCCCGCAGGGGCTAGCCGGTATCCCAGCCTTCGTACCGGCGAACGTCGGTAACCCCGACATCGGTCCGGAGGTCACCACGGAGATCGAGGGAGGCTTTGATGCCTCGTTCTTCGATAACCGTGTTTCCCTCGGGTTTACGTACTACGACCAAGTCACGGACGACGCACTCTTCGGGATCCCGCAGCTTCCTTCCAGCGGCTTCTCGAGCAGCCGGCTCACCAACATCGGGAAATTGGGGAACAAGGGCCTGGAAGCAGAGCTCAATGCCACTGTCCTGCAGATGGGTGAATGGATCGTCGACCTGGGCTTGAGCTACACTGAAAACGAGTCCGAGATTCTTGAGCTGAACGACCCAAGCCTGGAGAACAGCTACCGCAAGGTCGGTTATCCGATCCGCCCGGTTACGAACGAGTTAATCTCTAACCCCACCGCGATAGCGAATTCGAACAGCGACGTGATATTCTGCGAACCGTCGATGCCGTGCTACCAAGGACAAGGAACGAGCGCGAGTCAGTACTTCTACGGCTCCAACCTGCCTACAACGTTTATCAACCCTTCAATCACGGTCCGGGTACCCGGGGGCATTTCTCTTTCCGCCCGCGGCGAATACAAGGGCAACTTCTACATGAACGAGCAGGTGTTCGCGATCGGTCGTAGCGTAAGATCGCCACTCTGCTACCCCTACTATGTCACTCCAGGGACCTCGAATGAACTGAAGCCGGACATCCCGGCAATCTGGTATGCGCGCTGCAACCGAGCCGATTCCGAGGGCTACGTTTGGGATGCCTCATTCTTCAAGCTGCGTAGTGCGTCAGCGAGTATCCCGATGAACTTCCTGTTCCCGGAACGGTTCAACACTTCGACGCTGACGATCGCGCTCAACAACTCATACCTCTGGATGAAGGAGATGCCCTTCATGGATCCAGAGACAAGCGCGGACCCAGGTGGTGGCCCGCAACAAGCATTCAATTTCGAGGAGACGGTGCCCCCACCGATCTCGTTCCGTATTTCCCTCCGGGTCACGTTCTAAGGAGAGCGACAATGAAAGCGAAAATAATGAATAAGAGATTCGCGATGGGCGTCGCTCTCACGGCTCTAGTGGCATTCACTGGAGCGTGCGATGTGGTGAACCCCGGACCGATCCAAGACAAGTTCCTCGTCGAGGAAGAGTCACGTGAGGGACTAGTGAACGGCTCGCAGCGCCAGTTGGTCGTGGCACTCGTGGGTGGTAGTTCGATCGCGCGATCGGGCGCGCTCGTAGCCCGTGAGCTGATGCCGGGCGGCCAGATTGGATCACACGGCCACAGCCCGACGCAGCAGGCCGGTCATCTCGATCCAGGTACAGGAAGCGTGTTCTCGACGCTTCAGACGGCACGCTTCATCGGCGAGAAAGCAATCGATCTCTTCGCGGAAGCGGGGGGGGTCAGTGGCGATCTCGTTGCGCAAGCTAACATCTGGGCTGGGTTCTCGAACCGCGTTCTCGGTGAGCACTGGTGTCAGGGTGTAATCGATGGCGGACCGGCGTTTGACGCGACCGACTACCTAACGCGAGCTGAGGGTCAGTTCTCAGCTGCAATGAGCAGCGCGGCGGACGCCACTCTCAAGACGGCTGCACAGGCAGGCCGTGCACAGGTTCGTGCCTACCTCGCGACGTACGGGAAGGCGACCTGGTCCAACGCAGCGTCAGACGCAGCTGCGGTCCCCACCAGCTTCGTGTTTAATGCGGTCACAGATGGGGACAACGCAAGCACGCGTAACTCGCTGTACTATGCGATGGCAGGCATTCCGTACGGGTCCTACTCGATGTGGGGCACGTACTACGGCAACCAGCCGGATCTCACTCAGGCCCAACCGCACACCGAGACCGGGGGCTTCGGCTTCCCACTCGCGGGCACTGGTTACTACGAGACCTCGGGAGATCCCCGCATTAAATGGGAGGCGGACCACCTCCCGTGGGCGGCTGGCTCACTCGACGGGTACGGTCAGGTTTACCGTCAGATCCAGACTAAGTACGCGGGTGTAAGCTCTCCCATCCGCCTCGCCGGTGGAGGCGAGATGCGCCTCATCGAGGCTGAGGCTAAGCTCGCCGGGGGTGATTGGGAGGGCGCTATGACGATTATCAACGCCCTGCGAGCGACCTACACCACGGATGCCACGACACATGTGGCGGCTGGTCAGCCGGTGGCCGCGGTGACCGCGGCGGACGCCACGGAAGCTTGGACGCGTCTCAAGCGTGAGCGCGCGATCGAGCTCTTCTACGAAGCCCGCACCATGCCCGACCACAAACGCTGGGCCCAGAACAGCACTCCTGGTGACCTCGAGCTACCGAACTTCGAGGCGCTCTCCGCACTCTTCAGCACGTGGCCGCGCGGCCTGGATGCAGCACAATCCGGCATTAGCGGGTACACCGGGCGTCAGCTCTGCTACGATATCCCGAACAGCGAGCGGTCCTTGAACACGAACCTCGAAGAGGTCGGTTGATCACAATTAGGTAAATGAGGGTATGTAGCATCGCCGCCCCCTGCTCTCCGGCAGGGGGCGGTTTCCTTTGCTCTTTGGAGTCGCTGTGAATAAGGACCAGTTCAATCACGCAATTCCCCCACGGTGGGCACCGATCTGGGTACTCGCAGCGGTTGTTTTAGTCACCGCGGGATGCCTCGACAACAGCATCACAGGCGTGAGGCCGCTCACGCTGACGCTCACCGTCGAGCCAGCCACAGCTTTGGTAGGCGACTCGATCACCTTTCGGTATGAAGCAACAGGTACTGATCTATCAACCATCCAGTTGGACTACGGGGATGGAGAAACCGGCTCGGTCCCGTCGCTCGGCGCCGGGGCCGTGGATATGACCGGTTTGCTGAAACACGCATATGCCGCGGCCGGGTCGTATGTAGCAACGGGTACGGCATACGACAACACAGGGGCACTCTCCCAGGAAGTCACCGTCCAGATCACTGGCGGCTAGAGCAGCATAGAAAGTGCTCCTTGCGCTCGGTGAGTTGAGCGTAAGATGTTTGCCTAAGGAAGGCAGGGCTCATCCGGATTACCGATATGCCCCCTTATCGCGGTATCAGGGCTCAGGAATATGTTGAACGCCCTGACTGGAATCACTTAGACGATTGCATCACGAGGCGCCACCATGAAAGTCATCCACATCCTCCTTCTTACTGCTGTACTCGGAGCTGTCTCTGCCACAGATACTCGAGCACAGACCGATCTAGAAACCGCTGTATCACACCTGCAGTTTCGATCGATAGGCCCGGCGCTCATGGGTGGACGTATCGCCGACCTTGCCGTCGTCGAAGCAAAGCCACAGGTGTTCTACGTCGGTACTGCCTCTGGCGGAGTCTGGAAGACCGTGAACCACGGGACCTCCTGGACACCTCTATTCGACGAACAGCCAAACGGATCGATCGGTGACGTCACCGTGCACCAAGCGAATCCAAACCTCATCTGGGTCGGCACGGGTGAGCCGCAAAACCGGCAGTCTTCTCCATGGGGAGATGGTGTCTACAAATCTACTGATGCAGGCAACACCTGGACGCACATGGGTCTAGATCAGACCAAACACGTCGCACGAATTCTGATCCATCCCAGAAATCCTGACGTTGTGTACGTCGCAGCAGTGGGGGATCTCTGGGGACCCAACGAAGAGCGCGGTGTTTACCGCACTCAGGACGGCGGTCAGACGTGGGAGAACATCCTTTTTATCGATGAACATACCGGTGCGATCGATATGGCCATGGACCCGGGCGACCCCAACACGATCTTCGCGGCTATGTACCAGCGACGACGAACGGGCTGGGGGTTCAATGGAGGCGGACCCGGAAGCGGTCTTTATCGTTCAACGGATGCGGGAGAAAACTGGATCGAACTCACTGAAGGACTACCTGAAGGAGACAAGGGCCGGATCGGCATCGATGTATTCCGACAAGACGGTAATGTGGTGTACGCCCTGGTTGAGGCTGATGCACGCCGGGCGGGAGGGGGTCGTGGAGGACGCGGCGGCGGCGGCGGAGCTGCACGCAGTGGCCTGTTCCGTTCCCTTGACCGCGGTGATACCTGGGAGAAGATGTCCAACACGAACCCGCGGCCGATGTACTATTCCCAAGTGCGGATTGATCCGAGTAACTCTGACCGCATCTATGTGCTCGGGGGCTCACTTATGGTGTCAGATGATGCCGGGCGATCATTTCGGAGCGACGGTGCTACACAAGTCCATGTCGATCACCACGCATTATGGATCAACCCCAATGATCCTGATCATCTTATTCTAGGAAGCGATGGCGGCGTGGCCGCGTCATGGGATGGAACTGGACACTGGCGGATGTTCGACAATATCCCGCTCGGCCAGTTCTATACCATCTCCTATGACATGCGTGACCCCTATTACGTCTGCGGAGGACTTCAAGACAACAACCCCTGGTGTGGACCATCCAACACCAGATCGTTCCATGGCATCCGTAACCAGGATTGGTACGAGACTGCATACGGCGACGGATTCTGGACGGTGGTTGACCCGACCGATTCTACAATCGTCTTCTCGGAGTCTCAGGGCGGTAATATGAACCGCTACGATCTAATAACGGGTGAGAAAACCGCGATGCGTCCAATTACTGGACCGCGCGCAGATGGTGATACCACCAAGGCATACCGGTTTAATTGGAATTCCCCTCTTCTGATTTCCAAGCACGATCCCTCCACCATATACCTGGGGGCGAACTACCTCATGCGCTCACGTGACCGAGGGATGACGTGGGAAGAGGTCGGCGGGATAGATCTCACCAAGAATATCGACCGGGACACGCTAAGAATCATGGACGTACCCGGTTCAGAACCACAGATGTCCATCCATGATGGAACTTCAACATACGGTAACCTCACCACTGTTAATGAATCTCCGATAACCTCCGGTGAAATTTGGGCGGGTACCGACGATGGAAATGTTCAAGTAACCGTGGATGATGGAGCCACATGGGAAAACGTAGTAGATAACATCCCAGGACTTCCTGGACGCACATACGTGAGTCGTGTCGCACCTTCCGCCCACGCCCAGGGGCGTGCTTATGCCACGTTCGACGGGCATCGGAATGGGGACTTTGCCCCGTATGTGTTTGTGACAGAAGACTACGGACAGAGTTGGCGTTCGATTGCGGCAGGCCTGCCAAACGGTTGGTCGGTCAACGTAATCACTGAACACCACCGCACTCCGGAGCTCCTCTTCCTTGGCAATGAGATTGGCGTCTACATGTCGATTGATCGGGGTAAGCATTGGACGCGTATCAAGAGCAATCTGCCGGTTGTGCCCGTTGATGATCTCGCAATTCATCCGCGAGAAAACGATCTTATCGTTGGCACGCATGGGCGGAGCGCGTGGATCTTAGCTGATGTCACTCCGCTCGAGCATTTATCTGCAGAGCTACTCGTTGAGGCCGGGCAACTCTTTCCCCAGAAGCCCGTTACGATGTGGGCACAAAAAGGAGATTGGCCGTTCTACGGAGCTACATACTCTGCTTCAAATCCTCCACGTGGTGCACTAATCCGTTACTACCTGAGTGACGACCAAGAAAAGGGTGATCCAGCTAGAGATTCCGTAGCCCAGGAATCGGAAAACGAAGAATCAGAACCTGACTCAGAAGGATTTTCTCTTACGATCGAAGACGCCCGAGGGGAGCATATCCGAACACTGACCACGCCTAGTTCTTCAGGGATCAATGAGGTGGTATGGGATTGGCGTTACGATGCACCTTACGAGAGGGATGAAGCACCTAATGAAGGGGGCGGTGGCTTCGGAGGAGGGCCGCCCCAGGGACCCATCGTACTTCCGGGAACATACACAGTGACGATGGACGTACGGGCCCAAAGCTACTCGACCACAGTTGAGATTAAGGCAGACCCCCGACGTCCCATGACTGACGCGAATCGAATGACTCGCCAAGAAGCACTAATGAGCCTGCATACACTAGCGAAGCCCATTTACGAGGCGACCGAGGCAATGGAACGCTTGGCGGGCCAACTCACTGAAGCAAGTGATCTTATCTCTGAACATGACGAGTTACCGGAAACTTTAACTACTGAACTTGAAGCACTCGAAGATGATCTCTCTTCAATACAGAGCGAACTCGGAACAGTCAGAAGCAATGCTGGAATCGCTGCCGATATTCAGGCGTCTTCCACACTGCCCACATCTGATCAACTTTGGCAGGTGGATGAAGCTTGGGATGCAATGCCTAATCTACTTGAGCAACTTAACGAACTGATTTTGAACCGCCTTCCAGCCTTCTACACGATGCTGGATTCAGAGGGTGTGCGACCCCATCCTGGTGATGCAATCACACTACCCTCAAGGCGACGACGCAGATAAACCCCCAAATAGGAAAGCTGGATATGGAACAAGCACATTTGTCCCTGACTAAGAAATTTCGAGCACTCACGATCGTCAGTGCAATGGCATTTGTTTGTCCCATTGGAGCTGCTGGACAGGCAACCCCTCCCTCAGAGCCACCAGCCGAATGGAGGGCCACCGCGATTGACTACTCAAATGTGCCCTACCCCTACCCGGTCGAATATCTCGACGTCAGTCTGAATGGAGAGGACTACCGGGTTGCCTATATGGACGCAGCACCAGTAGGCCAACCGAATGGGCAAACCGTAGTAATGTTTCATGGGATGAACTTTTTCGCGGCTGCATTCGGAGTCACGATGAAAGCACTCACCGAAGCAGGTTTCCGTGCGATAGCAGTCGACCGACTCGGCTATGGACGCTCGTCCAAACCTACCATCCACTACAACCTCCACATGCCCGCACGGCACACGAAAGCACTTCTCGACGAACTTGGTATTGAGCAGTCAGCAATTATTGGTCATTCGATGGGGGGAATGGTTGCGACGCGCTTTGCTTCCACCTATCCCGAGATCACCACTCACGTGGTGATGGTTAATCAGATTGGGTTAACAGACTCACGACATGGTCGTGCATGGACTGATCCTGAAGCAGCATATCAGAGCGCACTAAGAACAAACTACAGATCCGTGCTGTCAGGACATGTGCGCTATTATCCTCTAGGATGGAAGCCGGAATATCTGAAATGGGTGAAGTATCAGTACGGTCTGACTTTGAGCGGCCATTGGCCACAGATGGCCAAGGTCAGGGCCGCCCAACGTCAGATCTTGTTCGAGGATCCCGTAGTCTATGAATGGCAACATATTGCTACCAAGGCGCTAGTCATCGGTGGAGCGGAAGACAGGCTGGTTAGTGATTATCCTGCAGCTGCACGACATGTGGCCGAAGAACTACAGAACGCTGAGTTGTTTATCTTCCCGGAGATTGGACATGCCCCAGCATTCGAGATCCCTGATCAGTTTCATGCCGAACTCATTCGTTTCCTGAGATCAGACCCGAATGAACCAGCTGACCAAGAATGGCGCGCGAGCGATGTCGGTCGGCGTTGATATGTAGAGAACTCTAGGAGATCAGCGCAGACCTCGGAAAAAATCGCGTATATCACCAACCAACAACTCAGGTTGTTCCAGTGCGGCGAAATGCCCTCCACGAGGCATAATCGTCCAGTGAACGATGTTGTACTGGGCCTCTGCCCACTTGCGCGGTGTAAAGCTGATCTCTTTCGGGAAGATCGCAGCTCCAGTTGGGACTTCTATAAAACCGACTGGTCGAGTTGGCGGCGTCCTCCGTGACTCATAGTAGATCCTACTCGCTGAAGTAATGGTTTGAGTTACCCAGTAAAGAGTGACGTTGGTGAGTAGCTGATCCTTGGTGAACACACTCTCGAGATCACCATCATGGTCACTCCAGCCGTGGAACTTCTCGACAATCCAAGCAGCTAACCCGGCCGGAGAGTCATTAAGCCCGTAACCTAAAGATTGAGGTTTCGTACCCTGCAGGCTTTGATATGCACTTTCATTCGCGAACGCGCGGGCACGCTCTTGCCTGAGTTCCAGTTCCTCAACCGGAACCCCCGCCGCGGGATCCACTACCCCTCTTGGCGGTCCACCCAAAACGAAATTGGAATGCAATCCAATCAAGCGATCAGCGTAATTCCCTGCTAAGACTCGACCGATAATCGCGCCCCAATCACCTCCCTGTGCTCCGTAGCGCTCGTAGCCCAATCGTTCCATCAGCGAGGCCAAAACATCTGCCATTCGCTCCGGATTGTATCCGCGGTCTTCAGGTTTATCAGAAAATCCGTACCCTGGCAGAGAAGGGATCACGACATGGAACGCGTCCGCCGGGTTCCCTCCATACGCTTCAGGATTGGTCAATGGACCAATGATATCAACAAACTCAACAAATGAACCTGGCCAACCGTGAGTGAGGATTAGCGGGATCGCACCATCAACCGGGGAACGCTCATGGATAAAATGGACATCTAAGCCATCGATCGCCGTCTTGAAGTGATCAAAACCGTTGAGTTTCTCCTCTTGGTCTCGCCAATCGAATTCGTCCTTCCAGTACTCTATAAGTTCTCTCAGATATTCTCGGTTCGTGCCATAGTCCCATCCAGTTCCAGGGATTTGGTCCGGGAGGCGCGTCCGCACCAGCCGATCGTTCAAGTCTGTGAGCACTTCATCAGACACTGAAATATCAAATGAGCGGATCTCTTCGGCATTCATTATCGAATTATCTTCGGGATCGGAGTCAGCTGTGCATGCTGTAAGCATCCCGAACACGACCAGAACCAGAGCAGAAATTACGATCCTATTTCGGATAGGCTTACTGTACTTTTCCATAGTTACCTCAGTTTTGGAGGGCAAACACCCAGATAACGCCACCCTCCGGTACAAATGTCTCGGTGCCAAGATCTCGATTGATGCGGCGGGTCATCGATGCTGCATCCACACCCCAACCTGACTGCACCGCAATATATTGGACGCCGTCGATCATATAGGTCGACGGTACGCCAATAATGCCTGAGTTCGTCCTGTGCTCCCAGAGTTGGTCTCCAGTTCGCGCGTCGAACGCTCGGAAATTGCGATCTGTCGTGCCTCCCATGAAAACCAAGTTGCCAGCCGTCGTGAGGACTGGGCCCCAGTTAGGGGACTCAAACTCCCGTGTCCAAACCTCCTCACCCGTACTCATGTCCCAAGCCTGGAGTTCACCGATATGTTCCGCCCCAGGCCAGACTGTCATCTGTGACTCAGCACCCGTAAAACTTCGACCCGGCTCGTACTCTATTTCCCTACCCAAGATCGATCCACATAGATTTTCATTGACCGGGATATAGAGAAGTTCAGTTCCTGGATTGTAGGCCGCAGGCGGCCAATCTTTTCCGCCCCAAAGCGATGGACAAAAAGGCGCCCTGAAGCCTATGCCTGGCTTCTTCTGTTCGTCATAACTGGGGCGCCCGCTCTCCGGATCGATACTTGTAAAAACATCCTGGCGCACGTATGGCCAAGCATCCACGAACGAGATTTCATCAGCGCTACGTTCGAGCAGCCAGAGGTATCCATTGCGACCTGGGTGCACGAGTGCTGGAAAGACACGACCCTCTCTCTCAACATCAATGAGTAGAGGGGTTGAAACTTCATCCCAATCCCAAGAGCCGTTCCAGTGATATTGATGGTGGCCGACTAGTTCACCCGTTTCAATATCCAAGGCAATCACGGAGTTGGTATATAAATTATCACCTGGACGTGCGTCGCCCATCCATGGACCGGGATTCCCTGTCCCCCAGTAAGTAAGCCCTAGGTCAGGGTCATAGTGTCCTGTGAGCCAGACGGCAGCACCGCCTGTGCGCCAAGAATCACCTGGCCAAGTCTCGTTACCCGGCTCCCCCGGGGCAGGTATCGTATGCGCTCGCCACACTTCTTCACCTGTCTCAGTATCGAGTGCGACAACAAAACCACGGATTCCGAGTTCGCCCCCTGAGACACCTACCATGACCTTTCCCTCTGCGGTCAGTGGTGCAAGCGTCATGTAATATCCCGAAGCGTTATCAGCTACAGAAGCATCCCAGACCACTTCACCACTGGTCGCGTCAAGAGCGACGACCTTCGCATCGAGCGTAGCCGTAAAGACCTTATCCCCATACAGCGCGACACCACGATTCGTGTAGTGGTATGCGATCGCATCTTCCGCGAGCTCGTGCTGGTATAACCAAAGCAAATCCCCGGTCCGGGCATCAATCGCGATCACCTGATTCCCAGGTGTCGTCACAAACATGATCCCGTCATTGACGATGGGTACTGCCTCGTGCCCACCGTTGACACCTGTTGAGAAAGCCCAGACAGGAACGAGTGACCCTACGTTTTCACTATTAATCTGTTCGAGGGGGCTATACCCCCATCCATCATACGTACCACGGTAGAAGAGCCAGTTCTCAGGCTCTGGTTCCTTCAGCCGTTCGTCCGTAACTGGCCTATATGATGCTGTGGACTGCTGGGCTATCACTGGCCCTGGCACAATCAGGACAAGCAAGAGAATCAATCGGATAGCTACCAAGTATCGATCTAGCTTCATTATCTATTCCTGTATGATATGCTTGAGTTTTCGATCATGGACTGCGGAAACCAACCCGGCCAGTGAAGCCACCGGCGACTACTAACTGACCATCTACAAGCTTGAGTGGGAGAGCAGCGAGTCGCCGACGCGCAGGGCCCTCTGTGACCTGTCCGTTATCCGTCGGATCAAACTCTGAGTCATGGCACGGACAGATCAGACGGCGATTCTGGGTGCTCCAATCGCTAATGTCACAACCCTCATGTGTGCAAATTGCTGAGTACGCGACGATTCCCTCTGCAGCATGATGAGCTGTCTCCTCGCTAAGACTCATCGGGTCCAGACGGACGAGTATGATCTGATCAAGTCTTGACGCATCAGACGCACCATGAGCGCCATCAGCATCCCCCGCATAGGCGAAAATCTGGGGGCCATCTAGAGGGACATCGGCCGATGTAACAACCTCACCCTTGCGGACTCCGAGCGCGAATACAAGCAGATCCCCCTCAGCTGGGTGTTCATGTTCGTCTGGTGAAGGTGCTCTCTCGGGTTCTGGATCCAGTTGCGGGCCTTGAGCCGGTGGTGGCCCTGGCATCTCTCCGACCGGACCCCCTCCCCCTGAGGCTGGAGTGCAGTCTGTGAGCGCTGAAGCAAGTCCAAGGCCCACAAAAGCCTTTACCGCATTGCGGCGATTCATGGGTGCTTCCGTTTCCCGACCGTTAATTTCGGTCATGAGGAATCTCTCATAGTTCTCCTTATAACCCATACCGTCCCGAATAACGCCTGATTACACGATATTCTATACTCCCAGGGAGCCCCTGCACACTTAACACATCCCTATCTCTCGCTACTTAGGATACCTATCACATTACCTTTCAAAACACACCCTACCCTTGAATTTCAGCCAAATAGAGAGTAGCATGCCCATAGCATTATGGGGGAGTTGTAACTATTAAGGTTTCTTCTTGTTGGGGGGAAGCAATTATGGCGACCAGGTTTGTGCACATGTCCGACTACCGTCTGTTCTCTGGAGCCCTAGTTCTGGCGTTTCTTGCCGTGCTCGCGGTCCCAGGCCAGACGCTGTCAGCCCAGGAGGCAGGCGTGGACGAGGACGTCACATATACGCGTGACATCGCGCCGATCTTACAGCAGAACTGTCAGATCTGTCATCGTCCGTCTTCCGTAGCACCAATGTCGTTCATGGACTACCGCGACGTTCGACGTTATGCCCGACGGATCAAGGATCAGGTTGCACGGCGATTGATGCCTCCTTACCACTACGACACTGGTAACGGCATCCAGGATCTCAAGAATGACTGGAGACTGACCGATGAAGAGATCGGAGCCATCGTTGCTTGGGTCGACAATGGCACTCCGGAAGGGGATCTGGCGGACATGCCAGAAGCTATGGTTTGGCGTGACGAACAGATGTGGCAGCAGGAAGAACGGCTAGGACCACCACACCATGTCATCAAGACTGATCCGTTCGATGTCCCAGCCGAGGGCGGTGACATGTGGTGGCGCCCAATTGTGCCGACTGAAGTGACTTCAGACAGATGGATCCGGGCTATGGAAGTAAGACCCTCCTGGCCCGCCGGACGTCAGGTCGTGCACCATGCCAACCCTAAACTCCTTCGGCTCAAGGAAGACGGCGACTTTCAACCATTGGGCAACCTTTCCGAATATGCCATGGGCAAGATCGGGGAGATCGTTCCTGAAGATGCGGCCCGGCTAATAAAGCCAACTGACATGATCGAGTGGGATACGCACTACTACCCCATGGGCTTTGACGTTCCCGGTGACCAGATTGAGCTAGGTATTTGGTTTTACCCAGAAGGTTATGAGCCTGAGTTCACACAAAACCTGAGACTCTATCCACTTCAGGGAGACATCTTCCTAGAGCCCGGTGGTACGTCTATGACACAAGGGTTTTATCGTTGGGACCACCCAGTCCGGATCGACAGCTTCCAACCCCACGGACATGTGCACCTCCACGGGATGTCGATCAAGGCGATCTTCCCAGATGGCAGACAAGAAGTCCTTAGTATGGTCTCAGATTTTGATGCCAGATGGCATCACAGCTACATCTTTGATGATGACAAATCTCCTCTGCTGCCGGCCGGTACCGTCCTCGTAATGACCGGCTGGTATGAAAATAGCGCGGACAACCCGCTTACCGACTCTGAGATGTTCTATGCACGCGGCAGCCGCTCGGTGGACGAGATGTCACACGCGTGGATCGCGGTGTCGCACTTGGATGATGAGGGCTACGAACGCATCAAAGCTGAAAGAGAAGCGAAATCCAAGGTTACAAGTGATGATGGGGACGGAAGCAACTAGACTCAATCGCATTCAATGGTTCGCCTAAATCAAAGGGCGAAACAAGAAGCAAGTGATCGAAGGAGTCTCCTCCCAGGGGGCTCCTTCGATCACTTTTAGTCCAAAAGAAGAGTGAAGGGAGCAGACATATGGAAACCCGCATGATCCGAGTAAGCCTAGTTCTCGGTATAGCCGTGCTCATGGCAGTTCCGGCATTGGCCCAATACCCAAGCAACTCGCGTTATGGCAATGGATTGAGAATGCCGCTATCGCCCGCACCTACTTCCGGTGAGCCGGTGGGGCCCTTCCTTGAGGGCTGGTTCAGGAATGACGACGGCACGTTCACCCTTTCGTTCGGATACTTCAATTTGAACACCGAACAGGCCCTCGACATTCCGATTGGGCCTGACAATTTCATTGAGCCTGCTGAGTACAATGGTCGACAGCCAACTCATTTCCCTACCGGGCGCTATCGCCGAGACCGTGGTGTATTCGAGGTGACTGTGCCGGCTTCATACGCAGACGGACAACAGCGTGTTACGTGGACAATCACCGCAAATGGCGTGACGCAATCTCTTCCTGCTCGTGTGGGTTGGGAGGCACTCCAGCTCAGTTATGAGCCCAAGGCGATGGGGTCGACACCCCCGATGGTTAGTTTCTCGGCTTCAGGACAAGAGGGTGCGGGCATCTCAGGCATCAGGTCTGAGCGGCTCACGGCAACGGTAGGATCTCCTCTGGAACTAGACCTGTGGGCAAGAGAGGTATCGGTTCGAGATCCTGACTACGTCCGCAACGCTAACGTCAATCCTGCTGTCACCTGGTTCAAGTACCAGGGTCCAGCTGCAGAAGTCACGTTCGATCCTCAACGGATCGCCCTTGCTGAGAAAGAAGGCCAAGCGACCACAATCGCAATCTTCACTGAACCAGGCGAATACGTACTGCGGGCGCGTGTTGACAACTGGCGAGCGAACGATAGCTCCGGTGGCGACCAGTGCTGCTGGACCAACGCGTATGTTCCTGTAAGAGTCACTGCTGGACCACCTGACAGGAACTAGGCTTCCTATCTGGTTATCACCATCAAGCTCGTTAACTGGACTAACCAATAGGGGAAGTCGCATGCAACGCATACTTACCTTCACTGCACTCGTAGTCATAGCAAGTTGTGCGCCACAGGCTGCGAATCAGACTCAAGTAGACGGGACGACAAGTGTCGAGCCATTCAAGGTCGGGACTTTTGAGATCCAGGGCACTCCAACGGTCGGAATCGTCCTTCGCGACGCACTCATCGTGGACCTTGGGGAAGCGAATGCTGCTCTTGAAGCCAATGGGGTATACGACGAAATCGCGATGCCAGACGAGATGCTTGGGCTCATCAGCCGCTATGATGATGAACTCAAGCCACGCTTATACGAAATCGTAAACAACGTGGTGGGTAATGACCTGCTCGGAGCAGACTACGTTCACCGTGTCGAGGACGTGGACATCCTTCCTCCGATCATGTATCCCAGCAAGAACATGAACGCCGCGGTCAACTTCTACACACACGCGTGTGAAGGCTGCACCCCGGAGCAGCTTGCGGCGAGGACCCGGCAGCGACAGGAGAATCGGGGGGTACCGTACCTGTTCCTCAAGCCGACCCGCGGCGCGGTTATCGGCAGCGGCGATGACATCGTGATGCCTTATGGCCGTGACCGAATCGAATGGGAGGTCGAGCTAGCTATCGTATTCGGCCGTGAGGGTAAGTACATTTCTGCGAGTCGAGCCTATGACCACGTGTTTGGGTACATGGTCGCTATGGATGTATCTGATCGTGGAGGGCGTCCTCCGGGTGGTTACGGCTCCGGTCAGGACTGGTTCGTTGGTAAGGGCCATGACACGTTCGCCCCCCAGGGGCCGTGGATTGTTCCAAAGGAGTTCTACGGCGATCCGATGGAGCGACTGCACCAGAGCCTGGTCATCGACGGCGTGACCGTTCAGGAGGCCCAGGCGGGGGACATGATCCACAACATCCCGGAGCTAATCGAGTACGCATCGTCGCTCATCACCGTATTTCCCGGTGACGTCCTGCAAAGCGGAACGTCGGGCGGAACAGGCGCTGGTCGTGTCGAGCGTGCGACAGGCTCTGGGTACCTGCAGGCTGGTGAGACGATCAGCGCCAGCATCGAGGGAATCGGGACGCTAACGCATACCGTTGTCGCTGAAGAGGGCGTTCCGGACGATTTGTCCGGCGCACAGTTACCCCCAACTAGGACATACCGGCCGGGCCGCTGAGAGCTTAGGCCCAACGAAGGCCATCAGGATAAAGCGCCGGCCGGGATATCACCGGCCGGCGCTTTTCTGTTTCAGGGTTAGTACTAGTTGTCGAATGGTGCTCGATTGACCCCAACAGCCCGTGACAAGGACTAGGGATCCTAGTGGAGCCATCAATGGTGTTTTGCATGTTCGGTGAAGTGGCCCGTAAACTAGGTGGCAAGTAGGTAGCGACGGATGTGAAAGTATTGCGATATATCCTTCTTAGTTTGGGGTTTTCCATCGTACTTCATGACACTAACCGGGGCACTGCACAGGATTTATCTCACTAAGAGACTTGGAGGTGGTGATGAACACACAGGTTGATCGTCGACATCTAATTCCGCTCGTCGGACTGCTGATGCTCTTGAGTCAAGTAATGATGCCTTTGGGGGGCACTGCACAGGAGCCAAGTTACGATATCATCCTGAGAGGTGGACGCGTATTTGACGGCGCAGGCAACCCTTGGGTGTACGCAGATATCGCAGTCGACGATGGACGGATCGCTGTGGTAGGGAACCTTGATACAATGAGCGCTGAACGGGAGATCGATCTCAAGGGTCTCTATGTCATGCCAGGCATCATCGATGTGCATTCACATGCTAATAGCGGATTTGATGACGAGGACCCTCGTGCACGCGCTACGATCAACAACCTGATGCAGGGAATCACTACTGTAGTAATCGGTGAGAATGGTAGCGCGTGGAACCGCGATAGTAGTATTGGAGACAAGGCTGAAGAATGGTCGCAGAACGGTATCGGCACGAACGCTGCCATGCTGGTAGGTATCGATAGCGTTCGGCACCAAGTTATCGACAGCCATGATGTAATACCCACCGCCGAAGACCTCATAGAGATGCGTGCACTAGTGCGCGAGGGAATGGAGGGTGGAGCGTTTGGGATTAGCTCAGCACTTGACTATTGGGATGGTCACTTTACGACCACTGAAGAGATCATCGAACTCGCTAAAGAAGCAGCTGATCTTGGTGGGTTTTACTCTAGCCATATCAGGAGCGAGGGGACACGCTCGCTCTGGTGGGTTGAGAGCCATCCATCTCGACGCATCACCCACTTAGATGCAGTGAAGGAGATCATCGAGGTCGGCCGAGTCGCCGATATTCCAGTCCACATCATGCACATCAAATCGACAGGCATTCCAATGTGGGGCAAGAGTCAGACCGCGACAGCGCTTATGGAGAAAGCCAGGGCTGAGGGCATCAATATCACTGCCGATCAGTACCCTTACACATTCTCTAATCCTGATCGTACCACAGAATTGTTCAAGTGGGAGGCCTATCTAGGTGAAGACGGAAGAGGACTCAAGCGACCAGAGCGGATGGCACTTATCAAGGATCGCATGACAAACGACCCCGTGTTTTCCGCTCAGGTAGAGAAGGATGTCTACCATGAGATCCTGGCACGAGGTGGCTCTGATCGTATGTGGGTTACTGAGTTCGAGGCCAACCCAGCCTATGTTGGAAAAACCCTCGACGAACTTGCTACACTCCGCCAGGAAAGCCTTTTCGAAGCTGGTAAGTACCTACAACTAGAAAATACTGCCAGAATCTTATCTTATACCATGATCGAGGACGACCTGGAGCATTACCTGACACGAGACTACATCGCCCCGGCTACAGATGGTGGCGTCGGTGCCAGAACCCACCCTCGTGCCTTTGGAACCTTTCCACGGGTCTTACGACGTTATGTATTCGACAAGCAGGTCATCACACTTCCATTCTTCGTCCGTAAAGTGACAATGCTTCCCGCCAGCATCCTGGGACTGGACAACCGTGGTATGATCAAAGAGGGCTACCAAGCTGACATTATGGTGTTTAACCCGGAAACAATCCGTGATCGTGCCACTTTTGACGAGAATATGTACAGCGAAGGTGTCGAATACCTACTGATTAATGGAAAGTTCTCCATTGATGGTGGCCAGTTCACTGGCGCACTAGCAGGCGAGGTAATACTGCGACGGTAATCTCAAAAGGCACAATGTTGGATGAAAAATATGCACTAGCCTATCGTACCCGTTGGGTACTAGAGGTAGCCATGAACCTGAAACACCTGCAGCGGAGTACTCCCACTCCAGAAGCGCTTAGGCTGTAGCTTTGGTCCTCAAAAGATCTCGGATCTAAAAATGACTACTTCTCGCGGAGACTTCATTCACAAGATGGGCACTGGGCTAGCGTCCTCCAGAATTTCCGATTCTACACTGGCTGATGCGCGTCATGGGGACGGGCAAGAAAGCCTTGCCTCCGGCAACTCTGAGCGACTCCTTCATCAGGACCCGGATCATGTCGAGCCGGCACCGGTTGGGTACGACCGCCTGCCCCTGGAGTGGCATCAAATGAGGACCAGGACCCTCAAGGAGCGCCTGGCCGACTGCGGAGCAGAGGCCGTCTTACTTAATACGGACCAGAACATAGTGTACTTTACCGGCTGCTTCCGTGGGAGCGGCGAGCGGCCCACTTGGTCTCTGTTCCCGACTCAAGAGGAAGATACAGTCTACTGGTATTCCCCAGGTATCGACCGAGACCTCATCGAGTCCTGGTGGTGCACCGAGAATGAATACTATTTCGGATATCCACACGCAGAAGGTGGTTTCCCCAATCGGGGACAAGTGGTCCAAGGACCTACTGTGGACCTGTTCGAATGGATGCTACAGGGGGTCCGTAGCCGTGGACTAGGGGGCAGGACCATCGCTGTAGACTGGTCCCTTTCTGAATCACAGATAGCTAGTGTGAGCAAGGTGATTCCAGGTACCCGCTTCGTGAACGTTCAGGCTGACTGCCTAAGTATGCAGCAAATCAAAACCTCGGAAGAACTGAGGCTCTCACAACGTGCTTATAGATACTTTGACCGGATCCACGCATTTGCTCGGGACTATATCCTTGAACGGGGTACTGACCTTACAGACTTTGAACTAGGCCAAGCCCTGCAGGGATTCGGTATCGAGCTACTCATGAACGATGTCATAGCAGACGGGCGGCCACACTCTGCTGTGGGCATCGAAGTCACATCGAACTATGTAAGGGCCGGCATAGCAAGCGCATATCCGCACCCGAACCAGTTCTTCTATCAAAAGCTCGAGCGCGGACAAACCATGTACGTGAACTGTGACATCAAGCTCGGCGGCATGGGTGGTGAATGTTACCGGAACTATCTGATAGGTCCATGGACCAGTGAACAGGAACGCATGTGGGAGGTCGTAGCGGAAACTATTCAAATTCAAGAAGAGGAGTCGAAGGCAGGGGCTGTCTGCTCAGACATCGCTGCGAAAATCCACCAGCACCAGGTTGATGCGGGTATGGCAGAGTACATCTATCACCGCCCAGCTCACGGTCAAGGCCAGTTCTTTAGTGGCCATCAACCTCCATTCATAGCGCTTGGTGACTACAGTGTGCTTGAGGAGAATATGACGTTCAGTATGGAGCCGGGCTTATACGATGCAGCACGCGGGATCGGGATCAACCCTAGTGACAACCTCCGTGTCATCGCTGATCGTGGTGTCCGCTTCTCTAGCGTACCATTCTCAAAGGAATGGAGCCTCCTAGAGCTATAAGACTAAGAAATTAGTTTATTGATCGATTCAGGACCCTCGAAAAGTACCGCTGCTTAATGAGCTACTGAGGCCTATCACCCTGAATAGCAAACTTTTGCACGCGCCTGCCTGTAGATGCTTCCCCTACGTAAACATTTCCGCGTGAATCGATACTCATCCCATGAGGACGAATAAACTGTCCAATCTGCCGTCCACCTCGTCCGAAATCACCCACGACCTCAAGATCAGACCGCCGAAGAATCCATACCTTGTGATTGGTGCCGTCCGCTAAGTAGAGCCAGTGCTGTTCCGGATCCGGTGACAGACCTACTACGAAGGAACCAGCAACGGTTTTCTCCGTTACGAATGTGCCTTCATGGTCAAAGACCTGGACCCGAGTGCCGCTACGATCCGCGACATAGATGAGTCCATCTGCCGAGCCGATAAGGCCATGAACAGTGGAAAACTGGAGCGGTGGCGGTCCCGCAGGATCCCGATCACTGGAGTTATAGTCGTCGTCCGGACGTTCACCGTACGCGCCCCAATGCCTCAGGTAGGCACCCGTATCGCCATCATACACGACCACACGCCGATTCCTGTACCCGTCCGCGACGTACACCTCATTGGTCTCAGGATCCACCCAAATTCCGGCTGGGCCACCAAGCAGGTCAGGGTCGTTGCTCCCACCGGTCACGTCGTATTGCCCGATTGTCATGAGGTGCTCACCGCTACGTGTGAACTTCATGACCCGGTGGTGTCTATACGAGCCAATCCAGACGAAGTCATTGTGGTCGACGAAAAGGCCGTGCGGGTTCCTCGGGAATTCGGACACATCCTGCGTGTCCGGGTCCCCCCAGGCCTGCACGACCTCTCCCTCAGCATCAAACTCGATCACTATAGGAGCGGGCACACAACACAGTCTCGTCGGTGGATCCTGGACGGCGCCGGTCTCCTCCTCGGTCAGCGTCTCCCTGAGATGGGTTACCCAGACGTGGTCTTGCACATCGACGAAAACAGATGTCACTGCACCCATGATCCAGTCGTTCGGCATCTCCTGTGGCCAGGTAGGATCAACCTCGTGTGTCGGCACGACCTCAATCGTGGACGACGATATCCCTTCCTCGGAATCTGATCCTAAGCCACACCCTGCAGGCCATATACAAGTGACCAGAAGCAGCGGGCAAACCCACATGCGTCGGCGACCGCCCATACCCCATATCCTCCTTCAGCGTCAACCCACGGAATTCATCCTGGCGGATGGACGTACCCGGAGAGACTCTCCGATACGTCCATCCACTAGGACCAATTAGTTACCTAGATACACACTCCGTGTCATCGCGATCGTGAGATTCTCGTTTTGTGCGATCTCCTCAGGAGCTGGAGGCCAGCGTAGATGCATCCCAGCCGCCACGTTTGGTGCGAGCCACCGAGCTGGTACGATCTCGTAGTACCGCATATCCTGCCAACGGTGTAACTCCAACCAGAACTCAGCCTGCCGTTCGTGCTTAAGTTGAGCATAGATCGCATCAGAATCAGTACTGGCGAAGTCCTGTAGGTCAGAAATGGTAGTAGCTGAAGGCGGCCATCCTCTGGATGCCCCTCCCGCATAGCCAGTGGCAGCGACCCGGGTGCGTGCAGCTGCTCTCACTTGATTGATGTAATCAACCGCCCCGGTAAGGTCGCCAGCCAGAAGTCGAGCTTCTGCGATGATGAGCATCGCTTCAGCTGCTCGACTCATTGGAAACTCACTATTCGCTTCAGGATACTTTAGGTTCACTGCAGTCAAGCCAAATTCAGACCCCATATCCTCGGTGGCCTCAGCCACATTTCCCACAGAGTGCGGTATGCGTGGGTCCCAGTTCCCGGTAACTGGATCGGGGAGGAACAGATAAACACTTCCGTCGAAACGATTAACACCGCCATTCGGTCCACCTAAGAAGGCATTGGAATTTGAGCCTCCCGGAGCACCGAACTGCAAGGCCTGATTATAATCGCCACTCGCTGACAGCGCGTTGCGAGCAGCTGTCTCAGCCTGATTCATAAAGCTCAGGTCCGTATTGCCCTTCAAATGCTTCTCTTCGAAGTAGAGAGAACGATAACCTCTGGCAGTCATTCCCAAAGCAGCGGCCTGAAGGTTTGCGTCTGAACCACTAGCACTGCTGGCAGCTTTCTCGAATTGTGAGATTGCATCGTTAATAACGCTGATCGGGCTACGTGGCATATCATTTTCGTCATAGACGATCACGTTGTAATGATCTGCCATTAAGATCCGCGCGAGACCACCGAAAAAGTACGCCTTCGCTAAGCCAACCGGATCGCCACCTGCCGAAGCAAGCTTGGAAGCAACTTCATCCGAGAGCCACCGAGACTGGGCGAGGCCACGCCAATGACCCTCCACTGCCGAGCTCGCAGCGAGACGATTCCCTTGCATGGCATCGACATTCTCCAACTGAGTGGAGGGGTGTAGCATCTCATCAGCAAGCAATGCACTCCGCTGGCTCAAGCTCGACACGTCACCTGCGATATTCGCTTCCGGAGTATGGGAAAGTGTTGCTAGAAGCTCAGGACGATTTAGATCGTCATCGAGGAGACTCGCTGGATTCTCCACGTCAAAGAAATTGTCACAGCCGCTAAACAAGACCATTAACAAGCCGGCAACAACAACACCTCTAGGTCCTCTCTTGATGAAATTCATGCTGAAATGCTCCCGTATCTGTTCGTGGACCCTCAACGATTCCGTAACCATCGCTACCCGCCTCAAAATTGGGTCCGGATGGAGAGAACAAACCGTCTGGGCGTCGGTGTCTTTAGGTAGTCAACGTTTTGTAGGAAAGCGTTGTTCGCCTCAAGTCCACGCGTTCCAGGATCAATCCAACCCAGCTTAAAGTCGTTGAAGTAGTCACTGAAGACCCAAACGTTCTTCACGCCCAAGCTCACTGTCGTACCCGAGGAACCGAAGCTAGACGTGAACGATTCGGGTAAGCGGTACGCCACTGTTAACTCCGCCCACCTGAGGTAGTCCCCGTCAAAGATAGTGTTGCTTATGATCCCGTTGTGTTTCCGGCCATACTCGTCCACTAGCCTTGCTTTTGTAGCAGGATCAGTAGTCGGATCAGCGACGGCTTTCTGGACTTCAGCCATTAACTTGTTTGACTTGAGCGCCATGCGGAGGTGCAGTGTCTCGTTCGATTGAACGAAGCCAGCTGCTCCCTCAAAGACATTCTGGATGGTAAGTGGCCCGACTCTCACTACAGCACCGAAATCGATCATCTTGTTCGGCTGTGGAATCCCGATCACGACCAATGAATCTCCACCGGCAGCATTCTTCAGTGTGTTCGAAGAGATCTGGTTAATGGCAGTGATCTGGTCGACCGGTACGGTGGTCTTGTAGGGCTGGTTGGGATCAGCGATCGGTGCGATCCAGATTCCAGGCCACATGCCCTGATGCAGGGACTGCCAGCGTCGCCGACTACCGAGTCGGAAGTCTGCGATACCACCCATATCAGAGACCCACTGCTTTAGGTACGTCGGGTTCACCGTAAGGTCTACGCTAAGGCCTTCTCTCTCGATCAGGCGCGTATTAGTACTGACCTCTATGCCCCAGGACTTTAACTGACCCAGGTTTTGAAGTTGACTGTTAGTGAATCCGGATCCCGCTGAAGGCTTGATCGGCAGCAAAGCGTCGTTGGTTGTCTGGTTGAAGTACACGACTTCCAATCCCAAACGGCCACCGAATAGACCGGCCTCTAGGGCGGCCTCGATCTCGGTCGACCGCTCAGGCTTCAAGTCAGAGTTACCCAGGTTGTTGGGGGTAAGGTACCCGCCCCCGACATCGATGCTCGGGTTCCAGGTCCGTTGGGCATCGAAGGCCCCTGGCTGGAGACCGGACATTCCCAGGGCTCCGCGAAGTCTGAGTTCATCAACGAACCCTACATTCCAGAAATCATAGTCAGATACAACCCACGAGACTCCAGCTTTCGGATAGGCCTGTAGACCAAAATCACTACCGAACGCTGAGTTTCCGTCTAGCCTGACTCCACCTGTGAGAAAAATGCGGTCATCGAGTCCTATCTGGGTCTGTGCAAAAACTCCCGCGTTAATAACCTCGACGTAGTTCTCTGAAACGCCTGTAATCTCTTGTCCACCACTCAGGGTCTTGAGTGTGGGAGAACCGAACACTCGAACAGCTGAATAGTCCTGCTTCAGCGTCTCCCGGAAACTTTGCCCTCCGAAGGTAGTACTCAGCGTCAGCCGGTCGCCAAGTGGCTGTTCCCAGTTCGTGGTAAAGTCGATCGTCGTCGTTGAGAATCTTCTATCTAGCAGAGACTTATCACCCCTAACCGAGCTTTGGACTACTCCCTGGGGATAGAAATGGCTCAAGCGGCTGTCGATAAAGTTATAACCCACGCGCACGGTTGATTGGATATTATTCGTCCACTGGTAGGTCGCCCTTCCATTCACCAGGAAATTCTGGGAATTCTGATCGTTCTCGGTGACCAAGGATTTCTTCGTCGGGCTATACGCTCCGTCGGGATTGTCTGGGCCAGCGCGAAGCGGGTTCCCTAACATCAAGTTTCCGAAAACGTCACCCCAGCCTGGATCAGCAGTAGTTAGGTTGCGATCAACGAAGCTCACATCAACCGAGCTTGTCAGGCGGTCTGTATTATTGAAATCGAACGACGCGCGGATCGACTTGTTCAATAGTTCATTGTTCGGGGAGGGATTCACTTCCTCCATCAAACGCCCCGAGACGTAATACCCGACATTGGGTGTTCCACCCTGAACGGAAAGGTTGTAGTTCTGGTGGTACGCAAATACTTCGTAATTGTCGTAGGGATAATTACAGGTGATTGAGTTGGAACTCCCGACGTAAGCACAGTTGTCTTCAAACCTGCGAGGAAATTCCAGCAACTGGTGATCCGTGGAGAAACTATATCTCGGCGCACCAGTGATTCCTCGCTTGGTGAAAATCTGTATCACTCCACTAGAAGCCTCAGTGCCATACAACGTTGCAGCAGCAGCTCCCTTAATGATCTCAACACGATCAATGTCCTGTGGATTGATGTCCATTAGGCGATCAGTCGTTACCGACCTGGCGTCTTCAGGTCGATTGTCTATGCGGATCCCGTCCACATAGATGATGGGATCCTGTCGTTGGCTGATGCTGGCGGTACCCCGGAGTACAATTTGGCTTCCTGCTCCGGTCTGGCCGCCGGAAATAAGACCACGAGCACCTGGAAGGCGACCGATGAGTGCATCAGCAATATTGGTGATCGGAGCACTCGCAAGCTCTTCGCTGCTCACTGAGGCGATCGTCGCTCCCAAGCGGCGTCTCTGTGTGGGAGCACCCGTACCCGTTACCACGATCTCGTCGAGGTTTAGCGCGACGATCTCGAGTTCGAAGTCGGCCACTGCAGTTTGCTCAGCCTGAACCGTCACCTGCCGAGTCTGCACACCATATCCAATCGATGTGACTGTGACCTCATGTACACCGACTGGGACCGCGATGAGCAGATATCGCCCATTCCCTGAGGTCAGGCTCCCAACATTCAGTTCCTGAATGGAAACCTGAACGTTTTGAAGAGGCCCAGCGGTCGATTGTGAAGTCACCTGCCCGGTGATCGTACCGGTCTGAGCGGATAGACCCCTGGCAGTGATCGTCGTAGCCAACAGAGTTAGCACAACCAGTGAGGCTACTCGAACAAGTCTTGATAGCATATATGATCCTCCAGAATTTCACGCGTATCGCGTGTGTGACGCTCACCCTATCCGTGTTCAGACTATCGGAGACCGCAATCACTTGTCAATCACCTTGACGGCGTTCTAAGGCACCTCTTACTGCAAGGACTCCAGAATTCTACTTACCCTCGATCCACTCCATGTGTTTTCCTCCTTTTTTCAGGGCTGCTAGCGGCATAACCCATAAGACTGGTATAGCCCGTTGCTACCACAACTCTGCACTCATATAGTGTCATGCCCTCGGTGAACGACTCGTGCAACCCTCAGAAAGGGACTATGGATACTGCAAGAATGCGACGACTCGCTTTGTGGCAGGCCCTAACACTGATTTTAACTGTCTTGCTGGGCTGCTACCTACCGAATCCTGCGGATCTTCCGACGATCACAACAGGTGAGCAGATCCGTCTCTTGCTTTCAGAGGACGGTACAGAGCATCTGCAGGAGATCTCAGCGGAAACCCTGGGAGAAGTCAACGGACGATTCCAGAGCCTAACGGCAGATTCAGTCACAATTACGACTAGGCTTAGCGGTCCCGCGTACGCGGGACCCACACTCGGGAACCTAAGGCAAACCCTTACCTTCGCTCGGACTGATATCCTTGAGGTTACTGTACCCAAATTGGACCGGGTGCGGACCACCGTTATCGTAGGGGTGGTAGCGGTCGCTGCCAGCTTCTTGATCCCTAGCTTTTTTAAATTGCTTGGTAATAGTCAGGGTCAGGATGAGCCCCCTGACCCCACCCCTCTAAGAATCCGTCGGTAGTGACTGGAATGTGGTGCCTGAGCCCTTACTTGATGGCCAAATTTCCGCTAATCGCCACATATCAGCCGCGAGCGCAACCAATTAGAGCACTGTAACCCGGAGTAGAAACCATGAAGGCTTATGTCACAATTCCTCTGATCGCACTCGGCTTGCTTGCCGCAGACCAAAGATCGCTCAACGCCCAGGGACGCGGACGCGGAAACCAAATACCAACAATCCGACAACTCGCGTGGGTTGATGGATCTGGTAACGTTTTAGGGACCATAGGCCCTCGAATGAATTCGATCCTTGATCCGTCCATCTCTCCTGATGGTAGTAAGGTTGCGGTTCGTGGTCGACAGAACCCAGGCGATGTGGATCACCTCTGGATCCTCGAAGGCATGAGCGCGAACCGGATCACGACCAATGAGGGATATGAGCGTCACATGATCTGGTCCCCTGACGGCTCCCGTATCGCATACTCAATCCAGAACGATGGTGGTGTGTCAAATCTCTACATCCGGACATCGGATGGCAGCGGCCGCGACCAAGTACTCATCGAAAGCGAGGGGATGCACAAGTGGTACCCGTCATGGTCTCCAGACGCATCGACCGTGGTCTTCCACACCAACAACCCGGATACGCAAGCCCGTGACCTCTGGTACGTCAGCGTGGCGAGCGGGGAAACGGCAGTGCTGGTAGATGACGAGGGGATTCAGGCCCTGGCGCGGACGTCTCGGGATGGACGCTTCGTCGCATACCAATCCGACCAGGATGGTCAGATGGAAATCTATGTGACCACGTTCCCGAGGTCTGAATCAAGATGGAAGGTATCTGCGAACGGTGGTACCTGGCCAAAATGGAGCAATGACACATTGTTTTACTGGGAAGGCAATTCACTGATGGGCGTGAGATTCGCGACCGATGGCAGTTTCAGTCCTAACGAGCCACAGCGGATTTTCACTGGTGAACAGGCCGGTATGGGCGCAAGCAATATGATGGCATCCTATAATCCCGAGTATGACGTTAGCGCAGACGGAACTCGATTCATCGTCGTCCAAAGACTGGAGCGCTGAGGCGATACAACCCAAGGCTTGAATAGCATTGTTGCTACTCGCAGAGTGTAGAGATAACGAGCCTAGGCGGTTCCGATTAACCCTACTCCTAGTTGGGGTACTCGTAGCCAACGTGGTCCACATCCCGGTAGCGGCTCAGTCCCAAGCCATCCTTATCCGGGCTGGTGAGATCCACACCGTTACGAATGGTGTTATCACGGATGGTGAGATCCTCGTGCACGATGGACTCATCCAACAGATAGGGACGTCAGTCGACGCCCCTGCCGATGCTCAGGAGTATCAGGCAGAAATGGTTATCCCGGGTATGATCGATGCTCACACCCACCTGGGACTAGACAGGTCCAGTCGCTCACAGATCCCTGGACCATTCACACCCGAATGGAAAGCGGTTGAGAACCTTCATCTTGAGGACCCGATGATCCAGGTCGCTCTCTCTGGGGGTGTGACCTCTGTGATTGCCCGCTCCGGTAGTGGAATCATTTCGAGCGGCCAGTCCGTGGCCCTGAAGATGAAGAGCACGCCCGGGCCGAACATGATCCTTAAGCCCTATGTGGACCTAAAGATGGCGGTGCGCCCACTTATCAATCTGCGGCCAGGTGAGACGCCGCAGACCGTGATGGGCTGGTATGCAACCGCTGACGACTACTTCCGACGAGCAAAACTCTATCTGGCTCAAAAAGAGGCCCACGCCGGAGGGCAAGCTAGTGAGCCTCCTGAGATCAACGAGCGGCTCGAGGCGCTCCTCCCTGTCCTCCGCGGCGACGTCATGGTCCACGCTCACTCGCATTATCCGAGCGAGATCATGATGGTCCTACGGCTTGCGAGAAAATATGGCTTCATCGATCGACTTGCCCTGGCGCACGCGGAAGAGGCATTCCCGCTAATCGATCTCTTGAGCGGGACCAGTATCATCCCCGTCATCGGCCCCATGATGATAGTTCAATACTACAACGATCCGGAGCCGATAAACCTGCTCAAGGAGCTTCTGGATGCAGGTATCACTGCGAGCATCCAGACTGACATGTCCAACCAACACTTCAAAGACTTCCGCGAATACGGTGCATTTCTGGCACGACACGGTCTCACTGATCAGCAAGCGCTTGAGGTCATGACAATTAACGGGGCCAAGGCGATGATGCTCGATGACCGGGTGGGCAGTATCGAAGTAGGAAAGGATGCTGATCTCGTGCTGTTGGATGGCCACTTCCTGGATCTAACTGCAGACCGGGTCGAACGAGTGTTCATTGATGGCCAATTAGAGTACGAACGGGGAGAACCGGAACAGGGTGATCGACTGCGGGATGTCGGTCCATTCAGTCCTCTTCGAAATGGGATTGGGCCGAACGACGAATCATTCGCCATCACAGGCGCGCACGTGTTCACCATCAGTGACGGTGCTATCGAGGACGCAACCATCATCGTGGAGGAAGGTAGGTTTACCCGTGTGGAAGCTGGGGGAACAGTGCCCGCAGGCATGCCGGTGATGGAGGCAGGTGGACGGGTCATCATGCCCGGAACGATTATTGCGCGCGCTTTCGCAAATGACTGGATCGGCGATCTCAAGTGGCAAGTCCAGAACGATGAGATCACCGAGCCGATCGTGCCTGAGATGAACGCGCTCTACGCTGTGGACCCGTGGTTTCCTTCATACCGGGTGAATACCACTGTCGGCGTGACCACGATTAATGTGACCCCAGGAACACTGAATCTGATCGGAGGGAACGGAGTCGTTGTCAGGACACCGGGTCTGGACTTTGAGAAGATGGTTAGGCGAGAACCGAGCAGCATGGTTATGTCGCTGACGTCTGGGACAACCAGTTATTGGGCAGGTGCGTCAGGCATCTCAGTAACGCTGGAAAGCGCCTCGGCAATGATCCGAAACGAGTTAGACGAGGCAGTGGAGTACTCAAGGGGAGACCCGGACCGTGAGTATGACCAGCGCCATGAAGCGATGCTACCTGTGTTACGCCGAGAGGTACCCGTACTGATCCACGCTAATCGTGTCGCTGAGATCCGGGAAGCAATAAGCATCGCTCGCGACTATGGGTTACGTCTCGTCATCACTGGTGCGGTGGAGGCCCACAAACTGGCTGACGAGATTGCCGCCGCTGATGCAGGAGTCATTCTCGGTAACTCCGGCAGCTTCGCCTCCGACATTCGAGGAGGAGGGGACGGCTGGAGTAGTAAAGGTCCAGCGATCCTCAGCCAGGCAGGCGTGAAGGTGGCCTTCTTCGGGCCCGGTGCATCGCGCCGGGCGTCACCGATTGGCCGGCTAGGCGGTGAGCCTATCTTGAATTCTGCCTGGGCATTTAGGAATGGCGTGCCAGAGATTGAAGCGTTACGGATGGCAACCATGAATCCAGCTGAGATGCTTGACATCGGAAGCCGGGTCGGCAGCATCGAGGTGGGAAAGGATGCTGATTTCGTCGTCCTAGAGGGACACCCGTTCGACTACCGGGTCGTGCCTTCTCACGTATTTGTGGATGGGAGGCTCGAAGTGGAGCGCCGTTAGAAAAGGCGCGGTTCACCATACGAGCCTCCATAATCTCTTTTCGATCACCCTCAACACATCATGTGTATAGATGTCTGAATAACGTTCCTCTAAGCCCGCCTGAATCTCAATGCTGCAGGGTGATCGAGATTCAGTACCAGGATATCCCTACGTAGGTTTTTCACTCCGGGTACAAGGGGAATATCAAATCAGAGATGAAGGGTTATGATTTCTCCGCCTAAGCTTATTTGGTCGCTACAAGCTTTCGGGTTCTACCCTGGTATCATGATGTGAGCTTCACTCGTTCCGGCACCCATAATCCAAGCACCGCCACCTCTGCCGTTTTCTGGCAGACCAGTAGATTCAGTAGTAGCTCCCGGCACCGCGAATGTCGTATGGGTCCTAGCGCTCTGCTGATCCGCACCATTCGTCGAAACCCATGGTGAACCATACTCAGGCGCCACCCTCGTACTGTTAGCTTCTGCGGCAGCTACCATAGCTCGCTCTTCCTCGGTGTTACTAGTCTCCCCTCGGAAACGTCGGTTTTGAGCGACACGGGCCAAGTTGGCCACGCTGGTGCACTGCACCGCGAATGCCGGCCTATCCCGTTCACCGGAACGATCATAACACACGATAGCATTTGTTCCCTCTTTCAAGGTCTCGTAAGTGTAGTCGTCGTTCCACTTAATGACTGCGGCACCGGCACGAGCTCGTCCAGGCGCAGTCGCCAGCACGCTCTCAAGTGAGAGTTCATCGATTTGGGCGCTCACATTTATCGTAACGGTAAGCAAGCTGACCACAACCAAAATAATGCTTTTCATTAGGTGACCTCCGTTCGACTGATCGATCTGAGTATCCCGATCAGCACTGCGTAGATACGTGCAAGACGGACACTTTATCGTGAGATCTGCCCGTTGGCGAGCATCACCTTTGTGATATGGGTCAAATCAACCTGGGATGTACTTTCTAAATGCACTCAAAGTGAGGCCTACATGGCTGATGCCAGTGCCCTCATCGTAAATAATCAGGGCGGCACCATGCTCCCCAAGCCGATCTGGGCTCGCATTGGCATAGTACATGAGCATCCGAGCAAGATTTGCTCGTTCATCCCCCATTTCATCACGATTACTCAGAAAAAGAGCATTCAAAGACAATTCCTGAGCCGAGCCCTCCAGCAGTGCCGTCATGACCATGGCGACAAGGGTATTTGGTAGGAAATTGGTGTGAAACGAGATTGGAGAATACGTGTCTCGTCCTGGGCGATGGCTCTCAAATTCTTCCAAAATCTCTTCCTTATACCGAATAAAAAGTTCAGAGAGTTCGGAGTACTCAACCTCATAGTCGACCAGGGCAGCAGGACATGTATCTATGAACGCCCATGGGTCGGGAGTAAGGCCATTAAGAAGCGCGCTCACTACGTTCTCACGCTCTGTGCCTTGAATACCCTCTTCGTGCATCCTCGCGTACTCGCGCACCAGAGTGAGCAGCGCATCCAAAAGCCAGGGATAATCTGCCGTATTATCATCTCGCATCCGCCCAAGATCTCGTCGATACATGACCGAGAATCCCCACCGCAAGTGACTTCCTAAAACAGCTGCCCCAATGAGTGCGAAGTTCAACTGATGTCTCGAATTCAGGCTCCGCACCTTTTCAACGAGACGGTCATAAGCTTGGTCTTCGGGGTGAAAATGTGAGACCGCAAGCACCAGAAGAGTTTCAGCATTCTGGACGAACTGGTGCCCACTGCCCTCGGGCCCCTGCAGATGCTGCACGAGCCTAGTAACTCGGTCCAGTGCAGCATCCGCGTTACTCTCATCCCACGCCCTCATGGCACATAGTGCCAGAACATGCAGGAAGTAGTAGTCCAATAGAATTGCGAGTGAAGAACGTTCTAATCGGACTTCTGGAGCTGTCTTTGTCCAGAAATCCATCATAAGCGTTGGCACGTTTTCTTCACTAAACTGGTGGGTACCGAAATCCCACGCTTGGAGAACATGGAACCCGTCGTCCCGAGTTTTCTTGTCGAGTTCCTCAATCATTTGCGAAAGAGAAAAAACGTCCTCAGAAGCCCTGAAAATGTGGGTCTGCATCGAAGAGCGAAGGCGTTTAACCCCAACTTCGAAGTCATCCCCGGTGAGAGCTCGGTCGAGAATCTGAGTGCGAGCACTTCCCTCAAGGATAGATTCAAGCACTGAACACAAATTGTTATTTGTGATGTCAGCGCTCGAATGTGTACCGTCGGAGGTGGACATGGCCTCTCTTTCGCTTTTAGATATTCGGGGATCGTATCTGGCGCCCTAAGCGCCAAGCAAGGGGAGCCAACTGACGAACAGCTAATTATGTTCCGCCTATGCCCCCGCACTTCTTCGGTTGGGTCGGGACAGTTGAACAGAATGAGGAGGAGTATGAGTACCTATTCGCGAGCTGTGAGACGAACTGCGATAGCTCTGATATTCACGATTGGGGTGCTGGCACCAGACCTGCAGAGCCAGGAGGCTCAGAATCTTTCATATGGCGCTCCGGAAGATGTGGGGATGTCAGCGGCAGTCCTCACGGGAGCCCTGGGAGTTTATGAAGAGGCTATCAAACGCGGTGAGTTGGTCGGAGCCGTGGTACTGGTAGCTCGAAGGGGACGCATCGTTCTTCATGAAGCCCTGGGTTGGAGAGACAAGGAACAGGGGCTTCCTATGGAACGAAACACCTTATTCCGGATGGCTTCGAATACCAAGCCTTTGGTCGCCACTGGAATTGCGAAGCTCATTGAACAAAGCAGGCTCGAATATTCCGATCTGGTCCGCACGCACATCCCGGAATGGGACAACTATCGTGCAGGGTTCATCACGGTCGGACAGCTCTTGTCGCATTCAAGTGGCCTGCGAATATCCAGCCTCTTCCTCCAACCTTTAGCAGCAAATACAACGCTTCAAAGAGAAGCAGCACGCTTTGGAAATGTCGGCGCCGCAGTGCCACCAGGTGAGACCTATAGCTATAACAATCCCGGCTATAACACGCTGGCAGCTCTAATAGAGATTGGGTCAGGACAACTGCTTGAGGACTACCTGAAGGATATCGTTTATCGTCCTTTGGGGATGACAGATAGCTACAACCATAAGGCGGGGCACAAGCTCGACGGCAAGCTCAACCGCATGGGTGCAGTCTACTACGAACGAGGAAGTAACGGAGAATGGGAACCTGGCGGAACTCCTGGGGGGCCCGTGGCCTATCCGTTCGCTAGAGGTTCCGGAGGAATGATCTCAACTGCATGGGATTATGCTGTTTTCTGCCAGATGTTCTTGAATGGGGGGATCTATGACGGGGTCAGAATCATTGAGCCCGAGACTGTGGAACTCATGACGTCTCCCAAGATCGAGGTGCCTGGAGGGGGAGGCTACGGGTACGGATGGACAATTACAGATGGTACCTATGGCCATGGGGGTTCAGACGGAACAAATGCTTGGCTCGATCCGGAACGAGAGATTATCGGATTGGTCTTCACACAAACCCCTCGTGGGCGAGTATCGCTAGATCGGTTTCGCCAGCTCGTAAATCTTTCATTAGAGGAGCGTTAGCCGGATACGGCTGACGTCCTGTCTCTGTTACTGATAGCGCACTATGCACCTCATAGCGCAAGAATAGTATTGGCAGGTATCATCCATAGAGATACTCCATAACGAGAAATGCGACTCCCAAATGCGTACTAATCATCTAATCCTTGCTCTCGTTCTGATCCCAACTATCGGATCAGCACAAACCACACCGACTGAAATAGCAGCAGCCTCTGACATTCTCACCCGCATAGAAGCGCTGCAGCAAAGAATCGCTCCCGAAGAAACTGCAAGAGACATAACGGAACGTACCGACCAGAAACGTTCTGGACTCATGGAACACGCTGGTCAGGTCTGGGACTCTGAAATGCAGGACCTCTCTGATCATATTGGACGCAATCCAGAGGTGGGATGGGCTGAATTCGAAGCCGTGGACACGCTCGTAAAGGTGCTGCTTTCGAAAGGGTTTGTTGTGGAAACCGGAGTCGCCGACCTCGAGACGGCGTTTGTCGCAACCTGGGTATCGCCGGCCGGATCCGATGGAGCGGTGCTTGGGCTAATCGGTGAATATGACGCGCTCCGGGACATAGACGGACCATTCCACGGCGATCAGCACAATGCTCAAACCCCCGTGGCTATTTCAGCTGCGCTCAGCCTCAAAGCTTATATGGAATCGGATCGAGTCCCTGGGACTATACGTATCTTCGGAACCCCAGCTGAGGAAGTTGGACCGCCGGCTAAAACCATCATGTATGAAGCAGGAATATTCGATGGAACGGACATTCTAGTGCGCAGTCACTCAGCTTCAGAGACATCCCACGCACGAGCTGGATTTGGCGTATGTTGCCTCAATATTAATGAGGTGAAGTATGTATTTACTGGTCGACCCGCGCACCAATTAACATCGTGGAATGGTCGCAATGCCCTGGAAGCAGCGGTTCGGTTCTACACATCTGTGAACGGTCTTCGATCAACACTTCGCCCGGAAGCTTCCATCCAAGGCGTGATACCGGAAGGTGGGATAGCACCAAACGTAGTTCCCGCCCGGGCCGTGGTTGATTACTACATCAGATATCCGGACGAGGTTTACCTCGAGCATATGACTAGGATGATTGATGATGCAGCACGGGGAGCAGCACTTGCGACTGGAACCGCAGTCGAGATCGACCGTTATGGAGAGTATCGGGATGGGATTGCTCTGGGATCTCTAGAAGAACTTTACTTTGCCTATGCTAGAAAGTTTGGTGCTTCCAGAATCAATGAAGTTCCTCAGCGGCCGGCTGGATATGAGGAGACAGGCTGGGTAACACGTGATATCCCAGGTATCGGTGTTGGCGTTTTCAGCTCCCGCGATACATATCACACTAAGGGGATGGAGGCGGATGGCCTGGGAGACATCGGCCACGCTGGATTCCGCCTAGACGCGCAAATCATGAGCGCAATCCTTTACGACTATTTGACGAACCCTGTACTAAGGCAGAAGGTCGCTGAGGAACACACTGAGCTACAAACCCTGCTAGGAGAGTATCACAAGCGTTTACGAGAAGTGTACGCTCCGGAGATCAGTGAACCTTCATCGGATGATCCCATCCGTCCAGACTGGAAGAATTAGCAGAAGACCCAAAACCAACTAACTGCACCACTGCTCTACTCAAGGTTGAGCACACCCAAACGAGGCTCTCGCCATGTCCATCTCACTACGCATTCACTCACTGTCCAAGCTGACCCAGTTAAGCGTTCTAGGGACACTAGCCTTCATCGCGCTCTTTGGACTCGCCACGCCGGCAGAATCACAGGCACCGTCCCTACCGAGTATTGAACAACACACTGAAGCGATGATTCAAATGGAGGGGTTTTTTGACCTGTATTGGGATGACGCGAACGGATCACTGTTCTGGGAGATCTCTGAACTCGACACGGAATTTCTCTACCAGATCTCTATGGGTTCTGGCCTAGGAAGTAACCCCGTGGGTATCGATCGAGGACAACTACGGGGAACTCACGTCCTCGCAGCCAAGCGAATTGGACCTCGTATCCTGCTTATGGAACCAAACTACGGGTTCATAGCGCAAAGCGAGAACGCTAGTGAAGCCCAAGCCGTTCGTGATGCATTCGCACCTTCGGTCCATTGGGGTTTCGAGATAGTGGCTGAAACCGGTGAGCGTGTACTCGTGGATGCAACCCAATTCTTTCTGCGTGATGCTCGCGGTGTGATTGATCAGATTGCAGCTCGAGGAGAAGGTGATTTCACGCTCGACGCCTCTCGAAGCGCTATCCATTTACCTGCTACCCGCTCCTTTCCTGAAAACACGGAAGTCGAGTCGATTTTGACTTTCACAAGCAGTAATCCTGGGCAACTCGTGAATGGCGTTGCAGCAACGGGTGGAGCAGTCACTCTGCGTCAACACCATTCGTTCATCCAACTCCCGGACAATGGTTACAGCACCCGTATCGCAGATGCACGGGTAGGAGTGAACGGACCTACCGTTTACGACTATGCAACGCCTATCGATGCGGACACCCGAGTTCGCCTCGCTGCTAGACACCGGCTACAGAAAGCTGATCCGGAGGCAGATCGCTCTGAAGCTATTGAGCCAATCATCTACTATGTCGATCCTGGCACGCCAGAGCCTGTACGTTCTGCTTTGATCGAGGGAGCAAGTTGGTGGAATGATGCATTTGAGGAAGCTGGCTTCATCAACGCCTTCCGCGTAACAGTGCTTCCTGATGACGTTGATCCTCAGGATATCCGCTACAACTTGATCCACTGGACCCACCGGAGAACACGAGGATACTCGTACGGCAATACGGTGATTGATCCACGTACGGGTGAGATCGTACGAGGTGTAGTAAACCTCGGAAGCCTGCGTCTTCGTCAAGACTACCTTCATGGCCAAGGGATGGTACCACCTTTCCCCGGAGGCATATCCTTACCTGAAGATGGAAGTTTTGGAGAGTTCGCAGATGCCCCCGATTTTGAATACTTAGCGCAAGTAGCACCAGGATCTGAAGCAGTCGAAATGGCCCTGGCCCGTGTTCGTCAGCTCTCGGCCCATGAGGTTGGCCACACACTTGGATTTCCACATAACTACATGGCCAGTTCTTACGGTCGGGAAAGCGTTATGGATTATCCTGCACCGTTCGTACAAATCGACGAAAACGGGAACATCGACCTATCGAATGCCTACGTGCAGAGAATTGGTGAGTACGACAAACTCTCAGTTAATTGGCTTTACCGTGAATTCCCCAACGGCACCAATGAGACTCAAGCCTTAGCAAGAATTGCAGAGCAAGGCGTCGTCGATGGCCTCATCTATATGGGTCATACGAACAACAATTTCATCGGGGCTAGTCATCAGTACGCCAGTGTGTGGGATAACGGCTCGAACCTTGTGGACCACCTAAAACTCGAGATACGCATACGCGAGATCGGCCTTGAACGCTTCGGAATCGATGCGATCCGAACCGGTGAACCAATGTCGACCCTAGAGTTCGTGCTCTTGCCTCTATACATGCATCACCGATTCCAGTTGCGCTCAGCTATCCAGAGTCTTGGGGGAGCAGATTTCCGATACGCATTGAAAGGAGATGGGCAAATTCCATTTACAATCGTAGAGGCTGAGGAGCAGCGTGATGTCCTTGAAACTGTCTTGTCTACGCTGGCTGTGGATTTTCTGGCACTCTCCCCAGACCTCGTACAAATGATCCCTCCTCCGGCCTATCGGTACAGCGAGGGTGAGGAGTTTCCAGGCTACACCCAGCAGATTTTTGATCCCTTAGCAGTTGCATCAGCGGCGGCTACGTTCACGGTTGGAGAAATCCTCAACCCAGATCGGATGGCCCGACTTGTGGTTTTCGGTAGTATGGGTGACTACCCAAACCTCCAAGAAGTGGCGGATGGTCTTATCGAAGCCACCTGGGGAGCTTCTGAAACCGGGGGCACC
Source organism: Gemmatimonadales bacterium UBA7889 (assembly GCA_002501085.1). Taxonomy (GTDB): domain Bacteria; phylum Gemmatimonadota; class Gemmatimonadetes; order Longimicrobiales; family Gaopeijiaceae; genus UBA1142. Next base: position 19,969 of record DLRL01000039.1, on the reverse strand, counting down.
TATCGTCAGCAAGTGCTTCACACTGCGCAGCGCTCGGTAGTCGATCAAATGATGCAGCAGGCGAGCATGGCGGGTAATCCCGCTGAAGTAAGAGCGATACTTTCAGATCGTCTCGATCAACTCGCATCAGGAATTGAAGCTGAGGGTTCCCCGAGTCCACATCGAAAGCTTGTCGCGGCTGATATCCGCCGTTGGCAGTCCCGCATCGAGAATACGGTTCCAGGACCTCAACTCCAGATGCCGGCCGGTGACCCGATCGGTGGAAGTTCTCGCAGTGGAAACGGTAATCAGGGTGAACTCAACTGAGACCGGTATCAAAACACCTAGTTTTTTCTGATAATTTCAATTGCCTTAGAAGCGGATAGTTTTTTATGTTTACGTTGTAACATTCAGGTGCTCTAGAGGTACCATGGACGACCTCATATGAATCAGGAGTTTTGTTTGCGATACTCGAGGATAGAGATTTTTCTTGCCATGAAGATTGAGCTTAAGAACCAAATCACTTCTGGTACTATGCGGGCAAGGAAGATATTCGGTAGCACAGTCTGTGCATTTCTGCTAACTCCCCTTCTCTTGCCTAGCACATTCGCATTCGCACAAACGACTGATCGGCTTTTGGCCGGCGATAGTATACGGGTCAGCTTTCCCGGAGGTCGGCAAAATTTTGAAGGACGCGTTCTGTCCAACGTCGATGGCGTACTCGAGATAGTCGGAAAAGGACCTCAGAATTGCACGACGGGTCGAGGGTTTGGGGCACGTCCAGTCTGTGATCCAGCTCCAACCGAGCGGATTGTCATCGATCCAAATATTGCCTTGGTCGAGCAATATAGTCCCTCAGGAGGAAATTTATTGCTCTACGCCGGAGGAGCAGTCCTGGGTGGGATCGGCGTCGCTGTGGCGGGACGCATCTTGGGACCAAAAATCGGGCTAGGCAGGATCGAGGGGTGCCAAAATATCCATGGTGATCTGCTCTGTAGAAATCCGATCGACGACTACGACGAGAAACAGCTAGCAAGCGACAAGAAACGTGGGACCATCTTCGGCGGCCTCTTCGGTGCCACCATCGTACCTCTGGTTATCAAGGTACTGCAGAATCCTTGGGTGGGACTCAGCGCTGGTTCAAGTGAAGCACCAGGATTCGATTGGTCTTTCGAGTTCAGTGTACCTCTTGGGGGTTAACAGCCAAGAGCGACCGTGACTTGTTGTGTGGGCCAGACGATAACAGAGGACGCGAGTTCATAGGCACACCTTCGCTCTCCAATCGCGGTGAACTAGCATTTAGTACACCACTCCGAGTTGATTATGATGCTCACTCTGAGGCACTCGGAAATCTCTATCATCCTCAGGACAACCCCCAAGGTGTCATCCCATTAAATGTCGCTGAGAACACGCTCAGCTGGTCTGACTTACGCCACCGAATAAGCAAACTCACTGCGGAAACTCAGATTCCTGATTGGGTCCCTGGCTACACATCAATGCTCGGTGCACCCGACTTCAGAGCAGCCGCGGCTTCTTTTTTGGAAAAGCACCTAACAACATGTACTCTCGACCCTGATCAACTCGGAGTCTCTGCCGGAGCGACCAGTGTTATAGAGATGACATCCTTCATCTTAGCCGATTCAGGCGACGTAGCGGTCATTCCAGCCCCCTGTTATCCGGTCTATAAGCAAGACATTGGTAATATGTCTGGAATGGAGCGATACGACCTCATCACCCATCATGAACTTTCTGAGATCAAAGGCGGTCCCTCGCTGAGTATCGCTGATCTGGAGCGTGCACAAACTGAGATCAAGCGTACGGGCAAACGCTTCCGGATGCTAATCCTCACGAACCCGGATAACCCGACGGGTGGAATCTACTCTCATCAACAGCTGCTCGAGTGTACTAACTGGTGTATAGACCACGGCATTCACTTGGTTGTGAATGAGATCTATGGGTTATCGCTCATCAATACGAAGCACTCAGTCATTCGCGAGGACTATACCGGAGACATCGTGTTCTCCTCGTTTGCTAACATTATGCAAGCCAAGCAGAGTGACCTATTGCACTTATGGTATGCCTTCTCAAAGGACCTTGGCATCTCGGGACTCCGTGTAGGCCTCGTCTACTCACAGAACGAAGCGTTCATCAGGGCGTACGGCAATGTGAACCTTTCGCATACAGTGTCGAACTACACGCAATGGGTACTTCAATTGCTAATGAGCGACACTGATTTCATGAGTTCTTACGTAGACAATAACTGTGAACGGCTTACAGAATCCTACGCCGTCGTCATCCGGCACCTTAAAGAGCTGCGCATCCCCTACGTTCCAGCCCGAGGGAGCCTATTTAGCTGGCTAGATCTCTCTGAACTCCTGGTAGAACATACCGCAGCAGCTGAGCATGATCTCTGGCTTGATCTATATCGTAGTGCCGGCATTCTACTCACCCCCGGCGAAGGTTTTGGACACTCTAAGAAAGGTCTATTCAGACTCGTCTATCCATGTGTATCGAAGCATGATCTGGGAACAGCTATGGACCGCCTTAGTGGATTCGTCCTGAAGAAACGCCAAGACGAATCTTGACCCCAGAGCGAGGGATGCTCCCTTAGATCCGATCCGTAGTCGATCTATGTCCCCTGCTCCGCTAGGCTTTTGAAGTACTCACGGAAGCGACCCATTATTTGATCCGCACCAGGCCAATCGGCTACGACTTGCTCGATGTGCCTGTACAGAAATGGGTTTTGGACTTCCCGGAGTTCATCGATCATGTGCTCTACCTTGCAATAGACAGCCAGCATTTCACCACTGACCGCTCGGAACATATCGGGATCAATCGCGCCATGGACCACAAACGAGGCAGCCATATCCCAATAGCTCGTGACCATACGTACATAGGTGGACTCTTCAGTTTTCATAGTCGCCAGAAAATCTTCGACAGACTGCGGATGGAATGAACGGACAACCCAGGTTCTAGCCTCACGCATTTTTTCTTCGCGGCGCAGGTCATACAACCTCATCAATGATTGGGCGCTTTCGTGCGGTGTGCTCAAGATCAAGTCCTCGGAAAAGTCAGGGGCTTAGAAAATATCAAAGGAAAGTGGTCGACCAATAACTCTGACGCACGTGGTCTGCACAAGTCCCATGGTGTAACGATAGAACATTGGAAAATCCTACTTTATGTTGACTCCTGGGGAGGTCTGCGTACATCCTGGACACCATTAAGCTATACGCCCGTCTGGTAATTAAGGGGGAACTGTGCCTAATCCCGTGATCCTGCGCTCTTCGATTCTAGCGACACTTCTCTTCGTACTGGCCACAAGTGTTGGGGCCCAAGAAGAGGTGCAAACTATAGAGTTCCATAGCCCGGCAGTCGAACGGACGATGAAGTACAATATCGTACTTCCCGCAAGCTATGACAGTTCACGGGAGCGCTATCCGGTCCTCTACCTTCTTCATGGGCTGACAAGCAACTACATAGCCTGGAGTAGGATGGGTGCAGCATTCTATGCGGGGCTCGTTGATGATCTGATTATTGTGATGCCGGATGTTGGTAACTCTTGGTACGTCAACTGGGATGAAAATGGAGAGGGCCAACGCAATAACTGGGAAGACCATATCATCGTTGATGTGATTGGCCATGTAGATGCGAACTTTAGGACCATCGCTCGCCGCGAAGGCCGAGCGATAAATGGACTATCGATGGGCGGTTACGGTGGGCTCACGCTCGGACTTCGCCATGCCGACCAATTTGTTTCGATCGGGAGCACCAGCGGCGCTCTGTCTTACGCCCGGACTGCTGCTCGGCGGATGAGAGGTGAAATTCAATCGAGGGCTGGCAGGCCCACCCAGCAACTAACACCTGAGCAGCAAGCAGCAAGAGAAGCCAGTCGGGCTCGGCGGGAAGCTAGCCGGATGCGACCAAACCCGAGCATAGGCATCGACGGATTCAGTAGCCAAGCTGAACGCTCTCCCACAGGTCAGGCATTTCTGACCCCCGAAAGTGCTGACGCATATGATCCATTCGAACTAATACTAGATGTTCCTCGGGACGAACTTCCTCACATTTATCTGGACTCAGGCACTGAGGACAATCTTATCAGCGTAGCGAGGGAGTTTGCTCAAGTTCTTTTCGAGCATGATATCCCTTTCGATTTCATGCAGATGCCGGGTGGCCACAATGGTGCCTATTGGGTTCAATCGCTTGGTCACATCGTCTCAATACAGTATGAGGTGATCCGTCGAGCACTCGGAGAGAGGCCAGCAAGCCGACGATGAACCCCCTATGTATCCTCTATGATAAAAGCATCACTGGAGTTGGTTATGCCAAGATTTAAGAAAGCACACGCGCCTTTAATGAAAGTGTGCGCACCACACAGGCTAATGGTCAGCTTAATCTGCTTCGTTCTTGTAATTACATGCATACCGAAGTTGACGTCAGCACAAGAGGGGCCACCCCAGCGGATACCAGCAGCGTTCATGAGTTATCTCGGAGCAGATTGGCTCGAACGCCCTGGGCGTATCAGCGAGGAAAGGCCGGACGAAATGTTGGCAGCCATGGGCCTAAAGGACGGTGATACCGTTGCAGATATCGGGGCGGGCTCAGGATTCCATACGCGAAGGATGGCCAGGCTTGTGGCTCCGACAGGCCAGGTTTTCGCGGTCGATATCCAGCCCGAGATGCTCGATATTTTGAAAGATCGGGTTGAAGATGAAGGCCTCACGGGCATCGTCCCGGTCTTGGGAGAATTTGATGACCCAAAGCTTCCCGACAATCAGATCGACTGGATATTGCTCGTTGATGTTTACCACGAGTTCGCGAACCCAGATTTAATGCTTGCTAAGATGCGGCAAGCCCTACAGGACAATGGCAAGGTGGCACTGGTCGAATATCGGGTTGAAGATGGTACTGGTGACCATATAAAAGCCGATCACAGGATGTCAGTTCATCAAGTTCTGAGCGAATGGATTCCGGCGGGTTTTAAATTGATTGAACTCCATGAGTTCTTGCCAAGCCAGCACCTGTTCATCTTTCAGAAAGCTATGAGTGACGGGCTTACAGAAGTTTCCGCACAGCCGGCCATCTCAAGCTACAACCTCTTCGAGGCAATCAATGAAGGGCATGTCGAGGTAACCGCTTCAGGTCAGGGAGCTGAGGCTGTGAACTTGACGATACAGAGAATGCGATCTGACCCGATGGTGATCACACTACCCGTTGGTACTTATTTCAAAGCATTGGGAAGCAGTAGCGATATGATTGCACGCCGGGACGGAGTCATCACCCTAGAAGAGGATAGTCCGCAAACCTGGACACTTTTAGGCCGAACTGTAAATCGGAATCGACCTGTCCCAGTTGCCGAAGACGGATTCGACATTCACCCGGATGACGAACAAATCCCACTGCGAAGTGTCATGTGGCAGTTTCAGGGGATGAGTCTCCATCCGATGATTGGATCGGTAATCGAGCAGCTTGCACTTTGGATTGTATCAGAAAATGCTGGGTATGATGATCTCGTAGAGCATGCATCCCTTGTTCCAATACCCGTGGAGCAGGCTGTTGCTCTAGCTGCTGCTTATACCGACTCTGCTGGAATCGACATAACCCAAAAGCAGATATGGGCCGATCGCGACAAATTCGTGCCCGCTTTAACTGATGAAGCTTTAAAGAAAGTCTTCGAAGCTCGAAATCTAAATTAATTCGGTGACACTAGTTTCCCGGAGGAGCCTTATAGACTTCGTCAGTAACCGGCTCCATCCAGCTAACTGAGCCACTATAGATCGTCAGTTGAAGAACATCTTGATCTAGGTCGGCGCCGTGCCAATGCTCTATCTCTGGTCCGGTACACCGCGCTGGATCGTCCGAAAGACACGCTCGTCATCCGTCCCGGCCGCCCAAAGCAGAGTCAAGTCTGGAGCACCGATCCCTTTCGCGTCAGCACCGTAACAATCCGCATAACGAGTCGCAAATAATGCAGAACCTGCCCGCCTGGCAGCTGGATCAGCATCATAGGGGTTTCCGCCCTGCCCGCTCACCGGAAGGGGCATCAAGATACCTAGGACGAGTAATAAGCATGTCAGCAGCATACGAGCCATATTGTGCCAACCATATGGAATACGCGATCCTCGCTCAAGCCACATGTCGACAATGGCCTGGTCATGGATAGCGTCATAAACTGATACTTGCTCAAGACTCACCAACTGGAACGCCGCATTTAAGGATCGCTTATGCTTCGCAAGGCTCTTCATGCGGGAATCATAGGGCTGCTGATCAACGGTATGATCGGGAGTGTTCCTGCTCTGTCAGGGCAGGAACAGGACAATCCCTATAATACTGGACAAGACATACAATCAGGTGAACAGCTCTTCGGTAGGAATTGTTCGCGTTGCCACGGCCTTGAGGCTGGTGGCGGAGAGCGTGGACCTAATCTGAGAACTGGTGAATTCCAGCACGCGAGTACAGACGCCGGCTTGTTTGCGGTGATCTCGGATGGCATCCCAAATACCGAGATGGTGGGGGTTGGTCGCAACCGAAGTGAACAGTCCATATGGCAGCTTGTGGCTTATCTGCGCTCACTAAATAGTGAAGTACGTGTAGAAGTAGCTGGTAATCCATCGATTGGAGAGGAACTCTATGGTGGAAAGGGCGACTGTAGCAGCTGCCATATGATTGATGCAGAAGGTGGCCGGCATGGCCCCGATCTCTCCACCATAGGTGATCGACGATCACCAGATGAGCTTCTGTCAGATCTACTGACTCCGAATGCACGGGTACAACAACGCTGGTGGACAATGCGTGTGGTGCATCAGGATGGCACCGAGGTTGAAGGGCTGAGGATGAATGAGGGCACATACTCAGTCAGAATACTCGATGCGGAAGACAACCTATGGTCATTCCTGAAACGGGATCTACGCCAGAGCGAGCGCACTGAAACGTCATCGATGCCAGCTTACGGGGAAAGCTTTACCAGTGGAGAACTCGAGGATCTTGTCGCTTATCTATACGGCTTGAGTAGAGGAATAAGATAATGAAACACTACGCAATCTTTACCCTTTTTGTCTTGCTATTCCCGGTATCATTGGAATCACAGGATTCTAGACAGCGAAATGCTGACACAAACCAGCCAGCCCCATCGTTTAGTCTGATAACAAACGAACGTCTGTTGAATTCCGATGCAGAGCCTCAGAACTGGCTCATGTATTCAGGTAATTACTTCAGTCAGCGCTACAGTGGGCTAGATCAGATTAATAATGAAAATGCGGCAGAACTCGAGCTACAGTGGGCATTCCAGTTGCGTGCGCTTGACCGAGCCGAAACAACACCGGTTGTCGTTGATGGCGTAATGTACGTAACGGAATCACCCAGTAATGTGATCGCCCTTGATGCAAAAACTGGCAGTCAGTACTGGCGATATAACCACAATCTGCCAGAAGACTTGAATTTCTGCTGTGGCCGTAATAACCGGGGTATCGCAGTCCTCGGAGACAAACTCTATATGAGCACTCTGGATGCGCACCTGATTTCCCTTGATGCGAAAACCGGAAGCGTACTATGGGACGTGGAAGTAGCTGACGAGGCCGCCGGATACAGCAAGACAGCTGCACCACTCGTGGTCGGTGACAAGATCATCACGGGGATTGCAGGTGGTGAATTTGGAATCCGAGGCTTCGTCGACGCCTATGATGCCCAAAATGGAAAACGCTTATGGAGACTCTACACAATTCCTGGGCCAGAACACCCCGATAATAAATCATGGTCAGGAGACTCTTGGCGCACAGGAGGCTCGCCAACCTGGATGACCGGATCCTATGACCCAGAGCTAAACCTAGTTTACTGGGGTACGGGGAACCCGGGTCCAGATTGGAATGGAGATGTTAGGCTGGGCGATAACCTTTACTCCGATGCAGTACTGGCAATCAATCCTGATACTGGTGAACTGAAATGGTATTTTCAGTTTACACCCCATGACATTCATGACTGGGACAGCACACAGATCCCGATCTTAGCTGATTCCGAATTTGGAGGCCAAAGCAGGAAGTTGATGCTCTGGCCAAATAGAAATGCATTTTTCTACGTCCTAGACCGTGAAACAGGGGAGTTCCTTTTAGGCAAGCCCTATGCAAGACAAACTTGGGCGAAAGGTCTGGATGAAAAGGGCCGACCGATACGTATTCCAGGAACATCCCCCAGCGTAGAAGGCACGACCGTCTCTCCCTCGATTGGTGGAGGAACCAACTGGTTTTCACCGAGCTATAGTCCTCGGACTGATCTCCTCTATGTCATGGCATATGACGGTGAAACCACCTACTACATTCGTGAAGACGAATACATTGCCGGTGAACGATTCACGGGCGGAGGTGGTGTGACCCCCTTGCCTGCCGCGACATATGCGAGTGCAGTTCGAGCGATCTCTCCCCAGACTGGTGACCTGGAGTGGGAGTATCCCGTTCAGCCAAGGTCAACCGCGGGTGTGCTTTCAACCGCGGGTGATCTCGTCTTCAGCGGAACGATCGACGGTTTCTTTTTTGCGCTAGACGGGAATACAGGAGAGGAGCGCTGGCATATCAACCTGGGGTCACGCGTACACGCTGGACCCATGAGTTATATGGTTGATGGGAGGCAGTATGTTGCGATTGCGGCAGGTAATGTCCTATTCACATTTGCCGTAAAAGAGTAAGAACAGCAAGTAATTATAGAAGACTGTGAGCGCTGCTAGGTATGTGCTTACAGTACCCTTATCTCACTCTCCAGTTGGCAAGAACTGCACATCCGGTGGAACGGGAAATGTCGTCGTTTGGAGTGCTAATAAGACAATCACGGCATATACCACAGCGAAACCCAATAAGACAAGTATAAGGGTTTTGGAGTTTAGCTTCGGTGTGCAACGCTTTGTCACCCGATAACTCCAGATTCGGGACGCTGGGTCACCTCAAAAGTTCTATAAATCAAGGTGAGCGAGATCTGCCGTTACTTGTAGCGGTAGGTTACACGACCTCGGGATAGGTCATAGGGTGATAGCTCGCATTTCACCTTATCGCCTGCAAGCACTCGGATGTAATGACGGCGCATTTTGCCGGATAGGTAGGCCAGCACCTCGTGTCCATTCTCTAGTTTGACACGGAAATTCGTGTTCGGGAGCACTTCGCTCACCGTCCCTTCCATTTCAATCGCTTCGTTTGCCACTCGGGGGGTCCCTCCCGTTAATGAAATCGTGGGGTCAGTTCTTGCTGATTCCCTACCTCGATCCTAATAGCCGCACTCCACACTGCAAGCTTCGGCAAGAATCATTTCCGTTTAGTAAGTCTCTAGAAATCAGATAGAGCCAGAATCGCACGGTCTTGCACAGCGACCAAAATCCTCGTTCACCTCAGCCGTGGATCTGTTGCCAACACCTCAGCATCTTGACCCTCTTCCACTGTTGCAATCACCAAAGCGGCGAGATGAGTCCAACGATCCGGTGAGGGTTTGAGTTCTTCGAGAATCTGGTCAGCGGTAGCACCAGTGTAGCGACCCTTACATTCCTTCTTTTCATGATAGGCCTGCACAGCACGGCGAACGACGCGTTTCTCTCGGGGAGTCAAGTCCATGTCGGATAATCTAACCTAATCTTGCGCTCGATGGGCTAATTAACGTATCCAGTGCAAATCAAGTACATGATGTACGTATCCACCAGATAGATAATATTGGCATCCGCTCAGCTTAAAGGGCACTGAGCAAGAGCAATAACCCGGTAATTATGAGGAGCATTTCCAGACCTATCCGGTATTTTCTAGGGTCAAATCTGCTGAATATGTAGCGCTCCGTCAGCCAAAAGGTCGTTGCTCCCGCAACTATAAGTCCCGCTCCAGTTCCTAAGTCTACCTGCCAGTTGGTACCTGCCAAACGCAGGGTCGTGAGTTGAACGATTGCAAACAATGTATACCCGGCCGCAATCGTGGCTCTGGATACGTCACGATGCAGCCCTTTCCCAAAAGCGAGGGCAGTCAACATGGAACCACCCAAGTTAGATGCACCATGAACAAGGCCCATTATAGCGATGTAGGTGCGCTCAAATCTGAGCAACTGATTGAGTCCGCGTCTAATTAACTGCACCCTGTCCTGCAGAGAGAATGTGAGCACCAAGATCGCCACGAATATTTCCAGTGGCGGTGACCAGCGAGTAGACGCCAACAGGGCCACTGCGATCGCTGGCAGTGTTAACGTCGCAATTCCTCGGAGCAGTACCCGGTCCACATATTGATGACCCCTACTTAGTTGGAGTAGGCTGATCGTGAGGGAAATGGGTAGTAGTAGTTGAAGCGTTGCCGGGAAGGTCATCCCAAGCAGAAGCATCCAGGGAGTGCCCAACAATAAGACACCTACACCAAAAAGTGACTGGATCACAGAAGCCAGCAGAATTACCGGGTAAATAAGTTCTGGTGCCGGCAAGGTACTTACATAATGCACGGCAACCGATCGACTGCATCTGAGTTGCCTTCAAGATCAGCCCAGTTCACTCGGTGGGTTTCGTTTGAATCTTGAATGAGTACGGTGATCCGTGGGTTGCTTCGAAGAGCTTGGAGTTCAGAGGGTATGAGGCCGAGGTACACCGATACTTGATTGCCAGATTCAAGCCTACCACTAACACGCTCTTCTGCAGCATCCCCCAACTGATATCTGATCTGTACCCTATTATTGTCCCCAGCCATATAGGAGTGTGTTAAGACAAGAGCCAACAGACTCGCACTGCAACGACTCATGATCATCCCATACTTGGGTGATATCATACCTACTCTGCTTATACCGGCTGAGATTCCTGCAGTATCCACCTATCGCGATCCCCTGCTGGAGACGAGCAAACGGATAACACCATCACGCTTGTTCAGCAGGAATACCTGACCATCTGGTCCCGAACCAAAACGTAAATCCGCTCTCCCGGCAGGAGACCTGCCCTGCTCTGTATTCTTCTCCCGAATCACCTGCAACAGAGTTTTTCCATCACCGCTGTCATTGAGAAGGATACGGCGGATCGCATCCTGTCCACCACTCGGAAGCCCATCAGCCTGAACATAGAAGACTTCGCCACTCGGGTTATCACCGAATAGTACCAGGTTTGCTAGTTCAGGGATCGCGTCACTGCGATAGACATGGAGACCGGTCGCAGCAGAACTCCTCTGAAGCAGTGGATCTTCTTGTCCATACTCAGCCACAGGATAGGTGAGCGCCGCATCACCACGTGGGTTGCTGAGACTGACCCCTGAGCGACTGATAAACTGGAAGCTGCCCTCCCACGTGTTCCAGCCGAGGTTTGCACCAGCGGTTACGAGACTTATCTCCTCAACAATATTCTGACCGATATCAGCGAGAAACATATTTCCGTTATCAGGATCCCAGGCAAAACGCTGGGGATTTCTAACACCGAAAGCGTAAATCTCACTAAGCGTATTGTTGTCACCATCATTGGCGAATGGATTGTCAGCAGGTATGCCGTAGGATCCATTCGTGCTATTGGAGCCCAGTGGATCTATACGAAAGATCTTACCAAACGCCGAATTGAGATTCTGAGATAGGTTGAGCGGATCGCCACCACTGCCGCCGTCAGCTATACCTACATAAAGCAGACCAAAATCGGCATCACCGGAAGAGGCCGTCGGGTTGAACCCGATTTGGCCACCATTGTGATTGCCGTATGGCTGTTCGACCCTCAGCAATTCGCGAGGGGTGTCTCCATCGTAGGTCCGCGCAGACGGATTTCTAGCAGTCCATTCAAGAAGAACGGTGTCGTGTGTATCGCCTCCACCACCAGGCACAAAGTCAGGATCGGGTGCCGTATTCCTACTATCCGTCCACGTATAAAACTTACCAAAACCATCAGCTCCAGAACGATTGAATTCCGGATGGAACGCAAAGCTCTGGAAACCCAACTCGTTCCGCGAAGATTGAACACCCACACCCCAATCGGCATCATCGATATCTATATACTGCGTGACCGTCTGACCATCGTAATCGATGCTATACAGTGGACCACGCATATCGTTAACGAATAAGCGACCTGTCCCTGGTTCATCGGAGAGAAGCATCATACGCGCAGGTTGTCCGTCTATATCTGGGACTGAAGCGAATTCAGTAAAATCCACCTGGATCACGCCGTCCGTAGGGGAAATCGGCTCTGGAAAAGGATCGTTAGTCTCTTGGGCAAGAGCCGATGAAGCACTCAGTAGTGTTACCAAAAACACTCGGTTCATGGACATAACTAGTTGTTTCCTTTGTGGTCGCGCATCGCAAGTGATCGGGGTCATTCTTTGATTCTGCTTTCAAGCACCTATAAATCGCAACTTATATGGAATGGAAAGAACTCCACAGCCTAGGCTCTTCCTATCTCCTGCCCGTATAGGGCATAGAGCGCCACTCTACTCTAGAAATCGATCAAGAATAGAAGAATCTGGAACCCGGCAGGCATCATAGCGTCCGAACCAACGGTAACGGTTTCGTGCAAAGATGTCGTAGCCTGAATCCTGTAACCATTTCGGAACAATGGACAACAGTAAATCAGCAATCCTCCATATACCACCCAAATCTCGGCTGACTCTTCTCACAGCTTCACTCCGCACCCAGACAACCTCTTGCTCAAGCCCACTATTCTCCACCAAGACAAGAGAATCAACTGTCTTTAGGTGTGGATGGCGATTCAAGAGATTGCTAGCAAACACCCCGCCAAGTGGTGCGTAATGGAAAATCTGTTGGTGATCTCTTCGTAATAAGAGGCCGACAAGTCGATCGCAGAATCCGCAAAGACCATCATACAATAGAACGGATTTCTTTTTGACAATCGGCTTCATGTAGAGCGCACTACCTAGTCAGAGGACAGGGGAGCACGACGATCTCCCCCGCCCTACTGTAGCTAGAACTATCTGGTGGCACCCAAATCTATAACCGCTCCTAGAAACATCCTGACCTTACGAGGATCACTCGAGCTTCTTACCGCACCACGTAGGTCTGATACCAATTCGGTCAACGCGTTACTCCGTTGTTGGCCCGAGAGTCCTTCAGCCTCAGCCAATCCTCTCCTCACACTCATGACCCTATCAGTATCAAGACCGCTAGACCGCTCAAGTTGATCGAGGTACGAGCGAGCCAGTGCGAAGCTGGGAGGCCAGACCAACTTAGGTTGCTCCTGTGCATTGAAGTATTCAAAACGCACAGTCTTAGCCGCATCAATTTCGTTCTGGGAAATATGGGCACTAGGCGTTAGCTCGAAGATATCGAGTCCACGCGCAATCTCAGAACTGACCATGTATCCGTTGTACCAGTATACAGACCAAGAACCGCCACTGCCTCGGCGTTCACCGTCTGTAGGTCCGCGATCAAAGAAAGCAATCTCAACTGGGTTATCAGGATCGGTCCAATCGAAGATGTCGATCCCGCCCTGATACCAACCTTGTACCATCACATCCCGACCGGGGATGGGGATCAGAGATCCGTTGTGGGCAACGCAGTTTTCAAGTTCGGTCTGCGCCGCAGGCATCTTGAAGTAAGTGTGGAAATCTAGTTCCCCGTCATTGATGCTGAAGATAGCATCCGCACCCCATTCATATTTGTCCGTCGCACGACAGCGCGGTTGCCCACCGCCACCCCACTCGTCCGTGAACAGAACCTTTGTGCCATCATTATTGAACGTCGCAGAGTGCCAGAATGAGAAGTTCGAGTCAGCAGCAGCATACAAGCGGCGTGGATTCGCTACGTCACTTATATCAAGCAGAAGTCCATAGCCTCCACATGCGCCACCTGCGAACCCGATACCCGGATATACAGTGATATCATGGCACTGGGTCGGTCCGGTACGCTGACGTGGGGGTCCTCCACCACGTCCACCACGTCCACCACCACGTCCGGCAGCCGCTTGGCGTGCTTCCTGGCCTGGTTCGGCATGCCTCGGCGGTGCAGTTAAGTCGTTGAATATGCGCGGAGAACTCACAATCCGTGCATTCTGAGGAGCCGCAAGAGGAACCTGGATAACCTCGATGCGGAATAAAGCTGTATTCGGGTCGTCATCCAACGGACCTCCCGAGCAACCCGGAAGTTCGTTCGGGGACCGCACCCGGGATGAGCCAGACACGTAGATATAGACGTTTTCTGCATCGTTCGGATCGGTTACTACGGTGTGCGTATGTGAGCCCCGACACGTCTGGACGTTCGCCACATACTCTGGGTTCCTGATATCCGTCGCATCAAAAATGCGGATGCCACGTAGCCGATCGAGGCTGACCGTGTCCGGGACTCCTCCTGTACCACAGTCAACACGACCACCTAAACCCTCACCAGATACGAAGAGAAGATTCTTATAGATGGAGACATCGCTCTGCGATGCCGGACATACATAAGAAGTTTCCAGCGTAGGATTTGTCGGATCCGAAATATCCCAAATTACATAACCGTTGTAGTTGCCCTGGATCGCGTAGTCGCCGGTGAAACCCAAATCGGAGTTCGTGACTCCAACAAATTCATCGGGCGGTGGCGTATTGGATACCAGATTTAGATTCCAGGATGCTTCCTCCGCACCCGCTCCGAGAGGACCCGAGCCCGCACCGAGTCCGATGCGCGGATCCGGATCGGGTGGGGTAAGCGGGAGATCGGATAGCGCCGACATCATCGCAGCAGGAGAGGGCGACGACATCGCAGTGGCGCATGCGGTAACGAATACCAGGACTGCACACAGGGCGGAACCGAGTGCGGTCCAACGCATGCCGGGAAGACGTTCAAAGGATTGGTTGTTCATATCAGATCCCCTGGAGTTTAGGAGGGAAATAGAATAAGTCAGAAGAGGTCATGGGCCTTAGTGACCCGAGGGGTACGTAGCGAGCATCAGCTGCATATGCTCAATCTCAGTTGTCTGATCCGCATACATGTCAGACGCCAGCTTGAAGATGAAGTCGTTCTGCGCACCCCCATACGAACCGAACAACCCATCCACCATAGATAAAGCACCCTCATGGTGCGGGATCATATATTTCAAGAAAAGTCGATCAAAGTCCAAACCACGTGCATCATCGAGTTCGTTTAGTTGTGCTTCGGTCAGCATGCCGGGCATGGCCTGATGATCAGCGCCAGCTGGCATTCGCATGCGGCTGTACTCAGACGGAGGAGCTGGCTCATCACGCTCAAGTAACCAAGAACGCATTGTCACTATTTCATCGCGCTGCGCGACAACCATCCGAGCACAAAAAATTTGTATAGCAGAGCTCGCTTGGTGCGATTCTGCCCAGCCAGCAAACAAAACAGCCTGAGCATGATGTGGAACCATGTTGGTCATGAAATGAACATCAGCAGGGCTATAGCCTTGCCGGTTGCGAGCAGCTAGTGCCTCTAGATCAGCTGCCGATCGAGCAGCTCCACCACAGGACCCAAGACTGACCGCGAAGGCGGCCAAAAGTAGTGTTGGAGAGTATAAGCGCTTCATCAATTTGCTCCGCAAACCCCTATTCGTCCGTAATTGACGCTACTAGAGTGGCGTCTTAACCGATACCGACCATTCGCGATACTAGGGGCTATTCGTGCTCTTGAAAAGCACTCCCACGAATCGCTTGTTCTCTAGTCATCATTTTGGGTCGGTCTCACCAGTATGGTAAGGGAGTTCCTTGGCTTTGCGGTCAGCTCAAACCATCGAAGAACTCTTCCATCCGAGTCCGGGTCCGCTCATCGGGTAACCTCCCCATACCAGCACCCATATTGTCTATCAGGTGCCCCGGGTCCGAAGTAGCCGGAATAATCACCGTCACTGCCGGGTGGGACAGGATGTACTTGAGAAAAAACTGTCCCCAGCTTTCACAATCGAACTCAGCAGCCCAATCAGGTAGATCCCTTCCACTCACGGCACCGAAAAGTCGTCCAACATTGTAGGGCTCATTCACAATCACACCCATGCCTCGGTCCTGTGCCAGCGGTATCAGTCGATCCGCCGCCTCGCGCTCTCCGAGCGAATAGTTGACCTGCACGAAGTCCAACTCTTCAGTGCGGAGCACCTGCTCCATCTGCTCGTACTGTCTCCCGAACGAAGTCGTCACACCAACGTAGCGTGTGCGACCTTCTTCTTTCGCTTGTCGGATGGTCCTTAGATGAATCTCGGTATCCCGAAGGTTATGTACCTGATTCAAGTCGATGATGTCACGTCCCCAGTCTTGAAGGGACGTTTCCTGCTGATCAATACCCGCTTGTCTACCGCCACCTGTTGAAATCTTTGTGGCAAAGAACAGGTCATCTTGAATGCCAAGTTCTTGGACAAGCTGACCAGCGACACCCTCAGAACTTCCATATGTCGGTGCGGTATCGAAGAACCGCCCCCCCATCTCGTGGAATAATCGCAGCACTTCCTTCAGCGGAGCTCGTTCTTCACCAGAAGCACCCACACTGAACGTGCGTGCGCTACCTAAGCCCACGGCAGGAACCTCCTCACCCGAGGACGGAATAGCTCGCATGAGCAAGGGCCGTTCTTGAGCAAGCACTGGAAATTCATTCAGCAGCAGGGCAGCGGCCCCGGTTCCAGCACTAATCTTGAGCATGTCTCTGCGTGAGATCTTCATCTCGTCACCTCGTAGACTGTGCGACTATTCCTCTAGCGATCACCCGAAGATGAGGGTCAGTGCTCTGAACGGGCAAGAATGGGCGCCTCAGATGAGTACAGTCACCAGGAAGGAAATCAGGTGCGGGGACAACTGGGCATCACGTCCTTCCCTCCAGTTCCTCGCTCAGTTGCGGTCCTGCAGCTGAGGGAGCAGAATTGAGGTATGATAGGCTACCCCCTCTACACACCATTCTAGAGCCCTATGCTCCAACCTTGTATTTTGCTGCATCGATAGCGATATATATCGTTATGAACGATATATGTTACGGTTTTACGAACTATTGCTGACGAATGGAATTCTTTAAAGTCCCGGAACAAGAAAAGCCAATGATCAAGTCAGACTCTTCAAGCTTTATACTTGCCCTCACGATCCTGATCTCGGGATTATCGTGCCTGCCGCTCACCGCTCAACAAAGTGAGGACTTTCAGCCGAAGAACGTCATTTCAGCCAATGTGATCGGACTTCTCACTAATACGTTCAATGCGGAGTTCGAGCGTGTCATCTCCCCAACCTCCACAATTGGTTTCGGGGGATCAACCGCCTCAACTGAGTGGTGGGGGGATCCGGGGAACAGGCCGGAGCCGCCGATCACAGGGACAGACGCATCCGGCTTTCCCATCCAGGATTGGAATGATCCGGCCTATCTGCAGGCCATGAACGACTGGGAGATGCTTGCAAACACCGTGGAAGAAGCCCGATACGTAAACTTCGATGTATTCTACCGGTTCTATCCAGGCAGTAGGCGCACCCGAACGTATAAGGCTCCTATTGGATGGGCGTTTGGTATGAAGATGGGGCTCACCGCGGTAACCGGTGCCGGGAGAGGTGATGGGGCCTATTTCGGTTTCGGATTCGACATGAATCATAGTTGGGTCTTAGGACCAAACGACAATTTTTATGTTGGCCTCGGATTTGGCCTAAAGCGACTCATGGGAGTCCCGAAGGTCACTGACAGTTACTACGGCGGCTACGGCGAGAAACATTCCGCCTTGGATGGCAAACTGCCGTTTGGTGGTGGTGACCTTTACCCAACGATCCGAATCATAAACGTCGGCTTTGTTTTTTGATCGGGTAATCGACTCTGGAAGCCACCTCAAGAGGCTTCAGAGCTGTTGAAGACACCTGGGTCTACCTAGCTGACAGAAAATCTTCCATGTACTGCGATTTTCTACTGGATTGGTCTTAACTCCTTCCATCGCTCAATAAAACGCACCGCACCCTCGACGAATACTTCGGTGGCCAATCGTCCCTGCTCCGCCGTTGCTTCCTTGGGATCCCTCTCGCTCCACACACCTGTGCTAGACATCTGATCTGCTGACGTGCCCTTGCCCGTCTCCTCAGCCTTAAGACCTTCCGCTAGAAACACAGTGAGCGCGGTGGGATCCCCTGCGATCACATCGGGGAGCATGCGTTCCATATGACTGGGTAGCGTCAACTCCGCTGTCACCGCTGCCTCTAAGTCCACCAGATCCGGCATCAAATAGAGACCCCTGGATGTCTCTCCGACTCCTCCATGGCGATCAAATACTTGGGGGGCCGGGATGTCTGTGAGCCTGCTCCGATCCTGAAAAGGGGCAGCAACTGAACCCAGATTTACCGCAATACCTGCGGTTTCATGATTGATGCGATCTACGATAAAGGTCGTAGTTGCCTGGTTTCCTCCGTGCGAGTTCAGGATCAAGAAACGTTTGAACCCGTGACGCATTAGGCTTTCCGCGGCCTCGACGATCACCTGCTGTACGGTTTGAGATGACAATGAAATCGTTCCCTCAAATCCCATGTGATAAGGAGATTGCCCCGGAAGAAGGATTGGCGCGACCAATACGTCCGTGCGGGCAGCAATAAGTTTTGCCCGTTCGATTCCACTGTAGTAATCGGTACCGATAGGCAAATGAAGTCCGTGTTGCTCTAGAGCGGTGACCGGAATGATTACCATATCAGTCCGGGTAAGAAGGTCCCGCACCTCAGGGACGGTCATATGCGGAAGATAGTTTGGCACTTTTTCTTCCGACCAAACCGGACTGATCTGAGCTACTGCAGGTGTTTGTAGGCACATCCCGATCAGCACGGCGACCACTAGAGCTAGAGGGTGAATCGACTTCATGAGGAAACCTTCATCTGGGGGATTAGTTGTCTTTAGTATGACAGCATGAAGATGTTTGAAACGGATTGGCAAGTCGGCTTGTCATCTTATGTTCTTAGCGAATGAGCGACTTCGAACAAAAATACTTCCCTAAAGAGACATCCTGGTACTGAGGAGAGAGCGGAATGACCGTTACAGGAATCCGATACACCCTTGTTGGAGGATTCTTGAATCTCCTCCTCGCTTCGCCGCTATGGCTTTCGGCACAATCCCCGGAACTCGTCTACATCTCGAATGTGAGTGCCACCCAATCCGCCGGACGCACTCTCACTAACGTCGAAGACCAAACCAGAGCAACACTAGATCGTCTGGGTGAAGCACTCCGGGAACAGGGCCTGAGTTATTCCGATGTAGTGGCATCGAATGTGTTCCTGAAGGACACCAGACACTTTCAAGGTATGAATGGAGTTTATCGTACCTACTTCGAAATTTCCCCCCCGACACGCGCCACTGTACAAGCTGATCTTTTGGAGCCTGACGCACTCATTCAGATCTCAGTAGTGGCAACCGGTGAGTCCAAGGAAGTCATCACTCCGGAGGATTTAAGATCTCCGGAACTCCCTTATTCCTGGGGAATCAAGGTTGGTAGCACCTTATTTATCTCCGGAGCAACCAGTAGGGATCCGGATACGTATCAGCCGGTGACCGGTGATATGGCAACACAGACCCAACGGATTTTCGGAAACATTGGCTTTGTGCTAGAAGAAGCTGGTATGAGCTTCGGAGACCTGGTCAGCTGCCGAGTGTTTCTAGACGATCCCCGCGGATTCGCTGTGATGAATCAAGCCTATGCTGAATCCGTCTCCGCATCAGACCCTCCGGCCAGAGCGACGGTGCGCGCGAGTCTCATGAACCCCGTCTTTTCGACTGAGATTCAGTGTGTAGCCGAATCTTCTTCAGAGCGTAAGGTCGTGCGCGCTGAGGGCCGAGCACGTGGGCGACTCCCGTTTTCGCCCGGTATTGATACAGGAGATCGCCTTTATCTGGCAGGAGTAGTCGGGCGAGGCAGCGATGCTGGCGAACAAACCCGCTCGGCACTAGCAGATATCCGATCAACTCTTGAAGCCGGCTCGAAAAGCTTCGAAGATGTCGAGGACATATGGGTCTACTTAGCCGACGTTCGAGACCGAGATATCGTACAGACCATACTCAATGAGACAATTGGCGATGACATGCCTACACCGACGATTGTCGGTGCACGCCTCATGGGAAGATCAGGCGTCGAGATCCAAATGGTGATCGGTAACACGCC
>DLRL01000107.1:647-18596 GCA_002501085.1 Gemmatimonadales bacterium UBA7889 | reverse complement strand
AACCAGCGTGCTCAGGAACCGATGGAGCTGGACTGGGATCAGGAAGAAAAAGAGGTTTGGAGCGAAGAGCCACTTGCCCGCGACTCTGGAAGAGAACGCAAGGCCACTGAAATTTTACCAGCTGACCTTTGGGAGGAGATCACTGGTGCAATGCGACTTCCAGAACCGGAACCGGTTGAGGAGACACCTCTGCCGGAGAGGGAGCCGGTTCGAACGAGTCGAAAGCGCCAGCCCGACCCTGACCCATCAGTCCACCCAATCCATAGCACACACCCAGAGTACGGAACTGATCCATCCGAGCGAACGGCGTCCATCCAACACGGGTTGGGCTCTTTAACCGATACGCTGGAACTCCGAGCCTCAGTAGCGAGGGATCAGCTGGGCTTGGGGGACCGCGAAGCGCTAAGGAAAGCGGTGATCCTACATGAGGTGCTGGGGCCTCCTCTCGCTTTACGGGAGCAGCAACAAGCGGACACCATCACATCTCGCCTCTGGCCATCTTTCTGAGAACAGTCTGGAGTATGCCGCGGTTGTAGTAATACTCGACGTCGATGTCTGAATCGAGTCTGGCTTTCGCGCTAAAGTGAATTTTAGCGCCGTCGTCATTGGTAGCTACTATCTCGACTGTATCGCCTGGCTCCAGTCCATCGGCTACACCAGAAATATTGAAGGTTTCGTGTCCGGTAAGTCCCAAACTCTCAGCGGTAGCCCCGTCTTCGTATTCGAGGGGCAAGACTCCCATTCCGACAAGGTTACTCCTGTGAATCCTCTCGTAGCTTTCTGCTATGACCGCATGAACACCCAGGAGGTCCGTGCCTTTAGCTGCCCAGTCACGTGAACTTCCGGTCCCATACTCCTTCCCTGCGAGTATCACTAATGGTGTTCCGGCATCACGGTATCGCATTGCGGCTTCATAGATCGGCACAACCTCTTCGGTAGGGAAGTGGATTGTATGGCCACCTTCCTGGCCTTCGAGAAGAAGGTTCTTGATGCGCACGTTGCCGAAGGTGCCACGCATCATGACCTCATGGTTTCCGCGACGCGAACCGAAGGTGTTGAAGTCTTTGACCTCAACATTGTTTTCCCGCAAGTACGACCCAGCTGGTTCTGATTTGGGGATCGCTCCTGCTGGGGAGATGTGGTCAGTTGTAACGGAGTGACCGAGCAGCGCGAGTACTCGCGCTCCCTGGATGTCATTGCCAGGGGGAACTTCAAGCTCCATACCATCAAAGAACGGCGGCCTGCAAATGTAGGTTGACTCTTCATCCCACTCATACAGCGTGCCTTCTTCTGGGAGTGGAAGTGCCTGCCAGTTTTCGTCTCCTGTTGTTACTAAAGAATAGCGTTTCGTAAACATCTCGGGTTTCAATGCATTCGCGACGGTATCTCGAACCTCTTCCTGTGACGGCCATATATCAGAAAGGAAAACTGGACGTCCCTCTTGGTCATGACCTAGGGGCTCATTATAAAGGTCAATATCAACTCGTCCTGCGAGAGCATAAGCAACTACAAGCACTGGTGATGCGAGGTAGTTAGCACGGACAAGTGGGTGAATACGAGCTTCGAAATTGCGATTCCCGGATAGTACAGAAGCCACGACCAATCCTTCTTGCTCTACAGTTTTTTGGATCTTTTCAGGGAGAGGACCGCTGTTTCCGATACACGTCATGCATCCGTATCCGACAACGTGGAAACGTAGTGCCTCCAGATAGGGTAAGAGTCCGGACTCGGTAAGGTAGTCAGTCACGACTCCACTGCCTGGAGCCATTGCGGTCTTAACCCAGGGCTTGACCTTGAGTCCCCGCTCAACCGCTCTCTTGGCTAGTAAACCTGCCCCGACCATTACTGATGGATTTGAAGTGTTGGTGCAACTCGTTATAGAGGCGATGACGACTGTACCATCCCCGATTTCATAATCACCGTCGTCGGTCTCGACCATAGAGGCCCGACTTGGCGCACCCATTTCTGCTACTGCAGTTTTTTGTTCTTGGCCACCGATCAGGCTCTCTCCTTCCCACTGTTCTGGTTCGCTTGTGCCATTTGGGAGCGTGAATCCAGTTGGTACGAGTCCTGGTAAATCCTGCTTGAACTGACCTCGCATCTCCTCCATCCTGATGCGATCCTGCGGCCGCTTTGGCCCCGCTAGGCTCGGCTCTATGGTTGAGAGATCGAGTGCGAGGTCAGAGGTGTATGAGGGGTCGGGTGTCTCGTCAGTACGAAACAGCCCGAGTTCCTTTGAGATTCGGTCAATACGCTGAACCATTTCCTCTGAGCGTCCTGTACCGCGTAGATAGTTCAGTGTGGCTTGGTCAACTGGGAAGAAACCGATGGTTGCACCGTATTCGGGTGACATGTTGGCCAAGGTAGCCTTGTCAGGCAGAGACAAGTTACTGAGTCCCGCACCGTAGTATTCCACAAAACTGCCCACGACACCGTGTTCGCGAAGCATCTCAGTCACACGCAGCACCAGATCTGTTGCTGTCGCTCCCTCGGGTAGTGTTCCCGTGAGCTTCACACCCACAACTTCGGGTAGCAGCATGTAATACGGTTGCCCGAGAACAACAGCTTCTGCTTCGATTCCTCCTACTCCCCAACCCACGACACCTAAGCCGTTGATCATCGTTGTATGTGAGTCGGTGCCAACCACGGTGTCAGGGTATGCGAGCCAGGTGCCTTCGTGCTCTCTCCGGTGAACGACGGAAGCGAGGTACTCAAGATTCACCTGGTGAACGATTCCTGTACCAGGCGGTACGACAGAGAAATTATTAAATGCTTCTCCTGCCCAGCGGAGAAGGGTGTACCGTTCTCGATTCCGCTCGAATTCCCGCTCGACATTCAACCGGAAAGCGTCAGCGAAACCAAAGTGGTCTACCTGGACCGAGTGATCAATTACGAGGTCAGCGGGCACGACCGGGTTGATTCGCTGAGGATCACCACCCAACCCCTTCAGTCCGTCACGCATCGCCGCTAAGTCGACCACTGCCGGAACGCCGGTAAAGTCCTGTAGCACAACGCGTGTCGGCATGAAAGGAACATCGGTGCCGGATTTCTCAGGACTCCACTGGCCTACGGCCAGTACATGCTCCTCGGAAACGTATCGTCCGCCGGCATGTCTCAGGGTATTCTCAAGCAGGATGCGTATTGAGAAAGGCAAGAGATCTAGCGAGCTGATGATCGCTTCCTTCTCAAGCTTTTCTAAGCGATAGAAGGATGTAGGACCCTCAGGGAGGTCGGTAGTCGTAAGCGCCCCGAAGGGGTCAGGTCTCTTCTCCTGCACTATAGCTCCCGGAGTGAGTTTCAGATTTTCTAAGCTTAATGATGACCGAAGTGGCTCGCCGTGTCAGGGTCCAAATATTGGTGTAGGAAGACGAAAGTTGTTGGTATAGAATCTACATGTTCCATCCCGGCAAATCTCCCCTGACTCATCGGAACAGCGATTGCCGACTTTATCCTTGATGTTTAGGTAGATAACGTTCCCGGCAGATGTTGTGTGACGAATGGGAGATGGAGAGAGATTCGCCGGATGTGGATAACTGCTCGCCTGGAAAATGTATGATGGCACACGAAGACCGATCTGGGAGTCCAACGCATAGCGGTCGGTGCGCTTTGGGATTAGCAAGTGTCAAACTCCCAGGGGATTTCAACCAAGATCCAATGAGTGGCAAGATGCGGATTATTTCAAAGAGATCTCTCATTGCTGTATTGATTGTGTTTACCGGATGTGTAAGTGAATCGCAAAGTGGCATTGTTGCTCGGGTTGAAGATTGGACTTTGACGGAAACTCGACTAGCGGATCTTCTTGTTCTGGCCCAGCCATTCCCCCTCGATTCAGCGGCAGTGGAAGATTTAGTACGGCACTGGGTTGGGGCGGCTGCGATCGCTCAAGTTTCCAGTAAGGAAAATCTTTCTGATGGAGAGGAAGTAGTTCGCTTCTCGACTTGGCTAGAACGTGACGAAGCCATCCTTCAACAGGAGCGAGAAGAGAGGCTTGGGGAAACTGTCGTGGTAGACTCCAGCGTGGTTGAGCGCTTCTTCCAAGATGGTTCCTATCGTCTCTTGGCTCACGTATTACGACGAGTGGGAGCGGAGACCACCCAAGAAGAGAGGGCACTTCAAAGGCGCACCGCCCAGCGTATTCTGGACGAACTCATAGCAGGGGGTAGCTGGAGCGCTGCGGTATCAGAAAGTGAGGATCCTGACACAAGGGAAGCTAGTGGGCTTCTCGGGCTCCTGGTCCGCGGTGAATTACCTCCAGAATTAGATAGGGTCGCTTTCCAACTTCAACCCGGACAGGTATCCGGTGTAACCCAAACCGGTCGAGGATTTCATATCCTACACCGCCCACGCTTGGAAGAGGTATCTGATCTTTATGCGCTACACCTCAGAGACCGCTTTCTAGCCGAAGGTGAAGAAAGGTCTGAACAAGGACTGTTGGCGCAAAGAAATTGGCTTGTATCCTCAGATGCAATTACGAGCTTACGAGGAATCGCTGGTGACCCTTCAACATGGCTTGGGACCGATTTGTTGCTTGGATCTTGGCAGGGCGGAACTCTTTCAGGAGCAATGGTAGCTAGGTATGTACTTGCTCTTCCTTCGGCTGCCCGCCGCGAGATGGTCGTTGCACCTGACGGGTCTCTAGAAGCATTCGTTGAACAACTTGCAGTTCGGGGGATACGACTGAGTGATGCCCGAGAGAGAGGGCTGGAACTTAGTGAAGAAATACTAGCTCAGTTGGAAGAAAGTCACCGGGCAGATGTTCGCCAGTGGCATCAGGAGTTGGCCATCGATGAGACGGCGGTACCAGAGAGGTCGAAGCTCACTCGGTATATGGAGAGTTTAGTATCCCGGCGCGGTGTACCCGCCAATTTAAGGCCACTCTTCGAGTCGTGGTTGCTGGAGCGAGTGGATTGGGCCCTGGTTCAGTCCAGCATCCCTAAAACGTTGTTAAGAGTTCGAAGTTTATTGGAAGGTGTTGAACCTTCGGGTTCTCAATGAAGACAGAATCGGGCTTTAGCAGTGCAAGGTGGATCATTCAAAAGGCCCTGCCTGTCTCGGCGATCTTCGTTGTGGCTGCATGCACTGCATCTGATGCACCTGTTTCAGCCATCCTACCTGGGGAAGCGATACCTGCTTTATCCGATGCAAACAGAGGCCGTTTCTTGCTGGGTCGTGCCTTATTCGAACGTATTGCGACACAGGACGAAGGCTTGGGCCCCCTTTACAACCAGGACCGCTGCAGTAGTTGTCATGATAGGCCGACTGTTGGTGGAGCGAGTTCTGCATCAGTCCGGGTCTTGAAAGCGACACGATTCATGGACGGTCGATGTGATCGCCTTGAGGATTTGGGTGGTGATAATATTCAGCTTCGGGTGACTGAGCTTTTTGCTGCCCACGGGTTTGGACCTGAAGGTATTCCGCTGGAAGCCACTGACAGTGGTTACGTTACCGCCCCATCTCTTTTTGGTCTGGGTCTTATGGAGGCGATTCCGGATTCGGTTTTATTGTCCATCGCTGATCCAGAAGACCGGGACGGGGACGGTATTTCCGGAAGGCTGCCGCGCATGGCTGATCAACGCTCAGCTAGATTTGGCCGCAAAGGTGATGCGGCGAGCGTAGAGGATTTTGTTGAGAGTGCTCTCCGATTTGAGCTTGGTTTCACGACCCCTAGATATCCGGAAGAAGAGGCTAGGAATGGCGTACCTATTCCAGAGGGTGTAGACCCGATGCCTGATCCAGAGATCGATGCTGAGACACTGGGACTATTAACAGACTATGTCCGCTTTCTGGGAGCACCTGCTCCAGAGTTCTTGGGTCGTGGGCCAGCAGCGGACAGTGTATCCCAGGGTGAAGCGCTCTTTGATCAGATTGGATGTACTCAGTGCCACCGCCCTGAACTCCGTACCGGGAACGCAGAAGAACCAGCACTCAGGGACCAGGTCATTCGACTCTACTCTGATCTCTTGTTACACGACTTTGGGAATGGGGTAGGTGACCTTTGTGGTCCCGATGCTCTTCCAGGAGAGTTCCGTACCCCTCCCCTTTGGGGTCTCAGATATCGTGAGCACTTCCTTCATGACGGGAGTGAAACGGATCTTGTTAAGGTTATCGATCGACATTCGGGTGAAGCGATACTAGCCCGGGTTCGGTTCCAGGGACTCGCTCCTCAAGCGCAGATGATGCTGCTGCGTTTTCTCAAGTCGCTCTGAAGTGCTGGTGGCATATGATTCAACTCACTGAGGTCAGGAAGTACTTCGGCGAAAAGAGAGCACTTGGACCTGTCTCATTCGAGATACCGCCGGGTGGTGCAGTGGGCTTTTTGGGTCTAAACGGTGCGGGTAAGACCACACTCCTCAGGATACTTGCTACTGATCTACGCTCGTCTACGGGTGAAGTTGAGATCGCAGGTATTAATGTTGCAACAAATCCTCACGCAGTCCGAAAAAAGATAGGCTACCTTCCGGAAACTCCCCCTCTCTACAGAGACATGGCTGTCGGGGAGTACCTGAAATTCGTTGGGCAAATCAAGGGACTTAGCCCGGATAGGGTGGACAACCGCGTGCGCGAAGTTGAGGAATACACACAATTGACGTCTGTGCATGACGAGTTCACTCAAAACCTTTCCCATGGATATCGCCAACGCGTTGGCATCGCCCAGGCGATCATACATAAGCCTGAGCTATTGATTTTGGATGAACCAACAAAAGGCCTTGATCCGGTTCAGGTACTAGAGTTGCGTGGGCTTATCATGAGACTCAAGGAAGAACATACGATCTTAGTATCCAGCCATGTGCTTACTGAGATAAGCCAAACATGTGATCGAGTATTCGTATTGAATCAAGGTGAGCTTATCGCCTCGGGCTCTGAGGATGAGATCTCTGCTAACTTGTCGGGCACGTATCGGATCATGCTTGGTGCGCGTATGGCACCCGATACCCGGGCCGAGGACCTGGTCCACTTTGTTCAAGGGCTTCCCGATATCACCAGCGTAGAAGTGGTTCAGCAGGATGACCAATTGTTGACGCTCTCAGTGCAAAGTCCGACCGACTGCCGAGGGAGCCTCAGCAGGAGTCTTGTGAAATCTGGGCATGATGTGGTTCGTCTAGAGTTGGGGTCTAACGAGCTAGAGAGCCTCTTTGTCGAGCTACTCGGACAGAAGGTCAACTGAGATGAACGGTTTACGTGTGATTTTCCAACGCGAAATCAATGCGTACCTCAGGTCCTCGGTGGGCTATATCCTGGCGGCCACAGTACTCATGCTTGATGGCCTATTGTTCTACACTCAAGCATTGGGCCCTGAGGCTGAGGCGCGAGTTTCAGGACAGGTACTCGCGATCTTCTTCTACACCACTAGTGGCTTAACCGTGATCGCTTCCTTGGTGCTCTCTGTCCGTCTCATCGCTGAGGAACGCCAACTGGGTACTCAAGTTTTGCTCAACACTTCGCCTGTCCGAGATTGGGAAATTGTACTTGGTAAGTTCTTGGCTGCGCTTGTTTTCATCACCGGGATCACGCTCGGTACGCTATACATGCCACTGATGATCGTCGTAAACGGAAAGGTATCGATTGCCCAGATCTTGGTCGGGTATAGCGGTCTTATATTACTTGGAGCAGCCGTTCTTGCGATCGGTGTGTTTGCGACTTCGCTGACTCGAAGTCAACTCGTCGCGACAGCCGTCGGAGCTGGAATTACTGCTGTCATGTTCTTGTTCTGGCCCCTCTCCACTGTTGTTGATCCGCCGATGTCTCGGGTGCTATCTGCGCTTGCTCTTCACGGACGGCATTTTTCAGGCTTCCAGCAAGGTCTTCTTCACACGCGTGACGTCTTCTACTACCTCGCGGTGACGTATTTCTTCCTGTTGTTGGCCACGAAAGTCTTGGAGGCCAAACGATGGGAGTGACAACTCCGAAATTGACAGGGCTTCTAGTCACCGGGCTCTGTTCTGTTTTTCTGGGCGAGCGGGTTTTCCACGACCTGTTCTTGGTTCGAGTACCGTTGGTACTTATCGGGTTAGGCCTGGTGGTTGGAACAACGATATGGTCTACAGCAGCATCGAGCCGGGTCGGTGAACCCGAGAGAGATACTCATCGTTTTCTTGCGCTTTTACATGTCCTTTGTGCGCTTTCGCTAGTCGGACTCCTGATTGGTACCGAGGACGCCGTGCGTTGGCTGAACTTGGACTTTCAAGATGGTAGGTCTGAGCTGAGGTTTCGAAGAGGACTGCTCTCCGTCTCGTCGATTGTTTTGGCAGTTTCATTATTGCCTTTGCTTGCTGCTCAATGGGCTATTCGATCGAGTGGTCGAAAAGCAACCGAGGCAGGTTATGCTGGGTCACTGAGGATCACTGAGACAGCCATCAGTGCGCTGAGTGTGGCACTCGCCGGCGCCATGCTAATGCTCCTGGGCTATGTCACTGCGATCCAGGACCACGTTTTGGACGCCAGCTATTTCAAGACCTCCACACCTGGAACAGCTGTTGAGGAAATCGTTCGGAACATGGAGGAACCACTCCGAGTTCTTTTGTTTTTCCCGACAGTTGATCCAGTTAAGGATGAGGCACTGAGCTACTTTCAGGCCCTTGGTAATGCCACGGATAATTTGGAGATTGCGGAAATCGACAGGCTCGCTGAGCCACAGGTGGCAGAGGAGTACAATGTTCAGACGGATGGAACCATCATCTTGATTCAAGGGGATCGGTTCGGAAGACTCGGGCTCTCTTCTGAACTCACGCGCGCGCGCAGCACACTGCGTGTTTTTGATAGTGAAACTCATGCGGCACTTCTCCAGCTGACGCGTCCGAAGATGGCTGCTTACATGACCGCAGGGCATGGAGAATTAAACAATCCTGATGTTGATGACGTGCTCGGGGGTGCTCTCGGTTCTGAGGTTCAGGATTCCCTTACTGCATTCCGAGACTTGCTGGGATTCCTGAATTATGAAGTGAGAGCGCTGACGTTGCAGCGTGGCTTAGGGAATCGCGTACCTGATGACGCGGCTATGGTGTTGGTGATCGGACCTCAACGCCCGTTCCTGGATGAGGAAGTACTCGTACTTGCTGAATATCTCGAACGCGGAGGATCAGTTTTATTTGCTCTTGAGCCGAGCTCTGATTTCACTCTGGCGGGACTGCGTGACCAGCTGGGTATTGAATATCAGTCAACCATGCTCGTAGATGATCAGAATCACCTGAGGCAGCGAGGCGGACTCTCTGATCGTCAGCTCATCGTGACAGACCGCTTCTCCTCACACGCCGCGGTAACCACTGCAAGTCGTGCAGGTGCAGGATCAGGAATACTCCTTATGGGATCAGGCCATCTCACTTCCATAGAGGAAATCGAAGGGGTCCGCAGAAGCTTCATCATGCACTCGTTGCCCTCTACATTCGCTGATTTGAACGGTGACTTTCAATTCGATGAAACGACAGAGTCGAGGCGTAGCCATGAACTTGCGGTGGCTATCGAGGGTGTTGCAGGGGGCGAACGTAACAACCTTCGTGCGTTGGTTTTTTCTGATGCCGAAATGTTTACGGATGGAGTTCTCGGCAGCCTGGTATCAAATGTCACGGTGGCAGCAGACGGAATTCGTTGGCTAGGCCATGAGGAAGCATTCTCAGGTGAGATGGTTTCGGAAGAGGACGTACCGATCATACACACACGGTCACAAGACGTTGCTTGGTTCTACGCCTTGATCATTGGGATCCCCACGCTCGTCCTTCTGGTTGGACTGGTGACTCTGGGTTCACGTAGAAGACATAGGATCAGGAGTCTGGCGACGTGATCGGAACCAAGATCCATGGGGGCCTACTAGCCATCGCTCTACTTCTGGCTTTCCAAACATGGAATAGGGAAGCACCCACCGAAATCGAACTTGAGAGAATCCTCATATGGGAGCGGGATACAAGCGCTGTGCTTTCCGTCACCTATCGATCGTCAGATATGGATCTAGCACTCAGCCGTCACTCAGAGAACGACCAGTCTTTTTGGGCCGGATCTGAGGTTAGCTACCAAGATGGAGTTGGCGATCCCAACCTAGATACGCTCGTCTTTCCACTAGGACTACCAGGTGGCAAGCTGATTGAGGACTTCGCAGAATTCCGGGTCCTACGCGATCTAGGTGGTATTGGGAGAGATCGTGCAGATGAATTTGGACTCCATGAGCCCGAAGCGACTGTGTCTATTGAGTTCAGTGATGGTGTCGAGGAGTTATACATAGGAAAAACACCCGTCGGATCTGAGGACCGCTACGCGTGGGATTCTCCTGAAGGCAGTCTGTACGTTATTCCTGCGGATGTAATCAGACCTTTAATGCTAGGATCACCGGCTCTCCGTGAACGCCAGGTCCACTATTTTCTCGCATCTGACGTCCTTCGAGTCCGAATAGAAGTCGATGGCCGAGAGCGTGTAATGGTGCGGCAACCGCCAGAAATTGGCGATCCGGCAATCTGGTATCCACCAGGTTCCTCCGGGCAGCCTGACCTAACCTTTGCAAATTTCATGCAACGGGTTGGTCAAGTCTCAATCGAAGGCTTTGGAAAGGAAGTACCAGTGGACTCCCTCGCCGAATTGATGCGCATCGAATATTTCGATGAAAACGATGAAAAGATTGGCTTCTTAGAGCTCTATACTGAATCAGATGAGTCTGGTGAGAATTACTACATCCTCAGCGAACGAACAAAAATGATTGCTGAAGCGGTCAAATCAGTCGCTGAAATGGTAACTTTGGACTTGACAGATATCTTGTGAGTGTTAGGAGATGTGGGGAGAATCCCCCTTTTCTCTTGACCGTTTTCGTGACATTTTAATTACTGATCAATCGGGAGAGAAATGCTTTTTCTTCCGGACACCACTTCCTTGAGAATCTGCTTAGGAGCTGGGTATGAGTACTCGTTCGTTTGACCGATCAAGAGTGATAACTGGGGCAGTGGCTGTTATGGCTGCTTTTGCACTCGCTTTTGGACCATCACCGTTGGATGCTCAGACGGGGACTTTAACAGGAACCATTACTGCGGCATCTACCGGTCAACCCGTTAATGGCGTACAGGTTACCGTAGAGGGTACCAACTTTGGATCACTGACAAATACTGCAGGTCGTTATGTGGTCATTGGTGTTCCTGCTGGTACTTATACGATCCAGGCGCTAAGCGTGGGTTACCGGACTGAGGCAACAGAGGCCTCGATTACGTCAGGGGGGACCGCAACTGCTGATTTCAGCATGACGGTAGCGGCTGTGAATCTCGATGAAATTGTCGTGACGGGTACCGCAGGTGCCGTTGAGCGACGGAAAATCGGTACCGCCGTTGCCTCACTCGACGTGAGCGCCATCTCGGAAGCTGTGCCAATAGAGAGCTTCAGTCAGATTCTCGAAGGTCGGATCCCTGGCGTGCGCTCGGTCGGCACAGTCGGTGGAGTAGGAGCTTCGAGAGTCTTGAAAGTTCGCGGTACAGACAGCTTCTCACTCGGTCAGCGGCCGATGATTTACATCGACGGTGTTCGAGTCGATAGCCGGGGTAGCGAGTGGATTTACTCGGCAGGTGGGTCGACGACTTGCTGCGCATTCTCCGGTGGGGCAGGTGAGGATAGACTGTCCGACTTGAACCCAGAGGAGATCGATCGGGTTGAGGTACTTAAGGGACCGGCTGCTTCGACGCTATATGGCTCAGAAGCTTCGGGTGGTGTGATCCAGATCTTTACGAAGCGTGGCCGCAGCAATAGCCCGGCCAACTTCACATTGAGCAGCACAGTTGGATACAACAGGAACAGGGAGAATTTCCCGACGCACCTGCGTAGCAACTTCAGTGGTCCAGATGGTACGGTTGCCTGGGATCCGAATGAAACGCTGATCGAGAACGGCCTGATCAATACTTATGACCTCACAGTAGATGGTGGTGGCGAGGAGGTCACATACTTCGTGTCTGGTGGATTCAGCTACGAAGAGGGATCGATCAAGCCGAATGACCAGAAGCGCGGAAACATGCGCGTGAACCTAAACTGGACGGCATCCGAGAACATGACGATCGGCGTGACGTCTGGTTATGTACGCAACCGCATTTGGTCGCTTCAGTCAGGGAATAACTGGCTTGGCATCTATACCAATGCATTGTTAACCAATCCGCTGAACGCTACGAAAGATGAGCCTTATGGCGGCGGGTTGGACGTCACTGTGGCAGACGGTAAGGCCATCGAGACGTACTCCGACACAGACCGGTGGACTGGTTCGATCAACTTGAACTGGACTCCGCTCCCGAATTTCACACATAAGGCAACGGTCGGGTTGGACGCTCTCAACGACCAGAAGAGTCGCACACTGCCTTTCGGGCGGCACTACACGTACATCGGGAAGAACGGCGAGCGGAACATCGGTTACCGCAACACCAGAGTATTCACGGGTGACTATCTAGCCACTCTGGACTACAGGCTCGGTGATGTCCTGAGCTTTTTCGGTGACATCGGTGGTAGCCTAGCATTCGGTGGGCAGGGGTACTGGAACGTACAATCCTACTCAATGGCTACAGGAAAGGACTTTGCAGGTGAGGGTGTGACCACAGTTGGTGGTGCCGCACGTAGCTTCGGTGGTGAAAGCTTCAGTGAGGACATCAACCTTGGTGCGTTCGTCCAGAACCGCTTCGACCTCACCAATGATCTGTTCGTTACGGGTGCGGTGAGGATTGACGGGAATAGCGCCTTTGGTGTGAACTACGGCTTCCAGGTATACCCTAAAGCTGACGTAGCGTACAACCTGCCTGTCAGTTCAGTACCCCTGGTGAGCAGTGCGAAACTCCGTGCGGCCATCGGCATGGCCGGTAAGGCACCTGGAGCGTTCGCCAGCTTCCAGACGTACTCACCGAACACGGTGCTCCAAGATTTGGCAGGTGTTAGGCCGTCCAATCCGGGTAACGACATGCTGGAGCCGGAGAACAAAGTCGAACAGGAGTTTGGTCTCGACCTAGGGTTGTTCAATGACCGGATCGGAATCATCTCCACCTACTATAACGCGCAGACCAAGAACGCCCTGCTCGGGATTGCTCTTCCTCCGAGTGAGGGGTTCTCGTCTTCACAGCAGCGTAACGTGGGTGAAATCCAGAACCAGGGCTTTGAGTTCCAGTTCAACGCAACAGCGCTTGATGTAGGCTTCCTGCGTTGGCAGACAGGGGTCAACTACGAGTGGAATGAAAACAAGATCCTCGATCTTGGTGAGACTGCTTATGCGGACTCGATTCCTGTCTACGCTGCGAACATGGAGAATGGAGCCTGTAACTCCGTGGCAACCTGTGATGTGGTTGCTAGCTGGATCCATATCAACCGTTTGGGAGGCTTCCGCGAGGGTTATCCGATCGGTGCCATCTTCAGACGTGGTGTCATCGGTTGGGATCCAACGACCCTCGGCCACGTTAGGACTACCTACAACCCTTATTGGGGTCAGTCCTATCCGGGCCAAATGGCTTCGTTCTTCAATGATATCGCGATTGGTAACTCGTTGAGGCTTGCGGTCCAAGTCCGCGGTGAGTGGGGTGCGAGCATGGTAAACTCTGACCGTGGTTACGGTGTGCGCCAGCTGGCATATGACGAGTATCTGCAGCATCTCGCACCGGGTGGTGCTACTACGGCACAGAGTGATTCAACACTGAATTATCACCGCCTCGGGTATCCGGTCGATTCACGGGACAACATCCGGCTCCAAGAGGTGACTTTATCTTGGCAGGTTCCGGATGCGCTCTTGGGTGGTCTTGGGCTGTCGAGAACGTCGATCTCACTTTCAGGTTACAACCTGCACTGGTGGGACGACTGCAACTGCCCCGACCCGAATCAGGTATACAGCGGTGGTGCCGACTTTGGTACATCTCCCTTCCTGGGAGCCCCTCAACCCAGAAGATTCCTCTTAGCAGTACGAACTAGATTCTAATGAGCAACCAGGAATTATCTCGGACTGATAGGAGTAAATTTACTATGAAAATCAATAGAAAAAGTGGAATACTTGTTTCGATCCTGATTGCTGTATCGGTGGGTGCATGTGATGACATCCTTACGGTGTCTGATCCACAAGCGTACACATCGGAGGATCTAGATTTTGCACTGCCAGCGATCGCGAATGGTGTAGAGGGCACGGTTCACGAGGTTTTTGATAACTTCGTGATCTATCAGGCACTATTGGGTGACGTCTATCAGCATACGGGTACGTGGTCCGGCTACGACGAGACCGACCACGGTCGTTTCCAGTACGGTACGAGTCCCCTAGACGGCACTCACAATTCGTGGCTCAGGTCGCGGTGGTTTGCGAATGATGCCGCGGACCGTATTACACGTGTGATGGAGGGTGCAGCGGCCACAGATCCTAAGATGGCTCAGGTGAAGATGTCTGAGGCTCTGGCGGATCTGATGATCGGGATGACGTTCTGTGAGTCACCGTTGGTCGCGTCGGGTCCGGTTGCTACAGACATGGCGAACCTCGAGCAGGCCGTAGTGAACTTCGGTGAGGCGATATCGGCCGCGAAAGCCGCGAACAACTCAGAATACGAGTATGCTTCCATAGCGGGCCTAGCAGAAGCACATCTTCTGCTTGGCAACTACGCTTCAGCAGCTGCAGAAGCGGCAAAGATCCCCGCTGGGTTTTCCTACGATGCCGTTTACAACGAGGAGGACTATAACGCGATCGTGTTGCTCGGGACCAAGGGCTTCAATGAAGCTGCCGGGCTCATGTACAAGTGGTGGCCGAAGATCGACCAGACCACCACACAGTCATCCTATATGCGTGATCCGCTGACGGATGAACCGGACCCACGGATGCCGGTTTGGTTCGATGGTGAAATCGCGACCGACAATGAGACACCGCACTACAGTCAGTACAAGTACACGCTTGAGAATGCCGACGTCCCGTTCTTGCATTCGGATGGGATGCGGCTCATCGAAGCTGAGGCGAAGTACAGGACTGGTGACTATGCCGGCATGACGACGATCCTTAATACGCTCAGAGCAGCGGTCGGGATGTCTGCTTTTGCTACACCGACTGATGATGCTACTGCTCAGTCATACCTTTTGAATGAGCGTTTTGCTGAACATTTCATGGAAGGTCGTCGCAGAAACGATCTACATCGGTTCGGTCTTATGAAATCAGTATTCGCAGCGCTGAATGGCGGTGCAGGGGATTCGGAACGTCCTGCATCTGGGCGACCGACTAAGTTCTCTATGACTGATACTGAGCCGACGTATAACGCGAACATTAATAATGATCTTACCCAGAGGTGTCTGCCTAAGACCTGACTTCTTAGTGAAGGGAAGGTATAGGGAGGAATGGATGGAATTGGCGCGGTCGCCGGCTTGGCGTGCCGCGCCAATTTCTTTTTAACGCTTATAGTGAAGATCCTGAAAAGCAAACAAGCAGTGGTGGGAATTAGACGAGTTTCTGTCTTGCGCCTGCAATGCAGAAACTTCCAATATTTTTGGACTGCTGCGGTGCTTATTCTCTTCAGTCCTTCACTGGCTGAGGCTCAGCGGGATCGAGTTGGTACAGCCTCAATCTCCGGGGTCGTGCTTGACCAAGAAACGAATGATCCCGTGATTGGTGTCGAGATGAGCGTGGACCGGACTTCCGCACTTTCGATCACGAACGAGCAGGGAGAATTCCACTTTGAAGAGGTTCTATCTGGATCTCTCATTCTCAGATCACGCCGCCTAGGATATCAAGAAAGGACGGATTCTCTTTCGGTGCCTGAGGGTGCCTTGATCGATGTGACGGTTCGCTTATCCACTGAGCCTGTCGAACTTGAGGAACTGGTCGTTGAAGTCAGATCCCGACTTTTGGAGCAGAGAGGTTTCTATGAGCGTCAACGCACGGGATATGGCGGGGTATTCATCGACAGGGAGGCCATTGAGGACCGTAACCCTAACGTTTTAACGGACCTATTTCGTACGATGTCAGGGTTGAGGGTTGTTTATGGTGGATTATTTGGGCCACAGGTATTGGTCAACCAAAACATAACATTCTCGGATGGTGGCCTTGGTTGTGAGCCGAGTCTAATGCTGGACGGAGTTCGCTCCACTATGAGAAGCTATGATTTCATAGATCCGGTGGAGGTGGAAGGTCTGGAAGTGTACGCGGGTGGTGGAGCGCCTGGGGGCTTTAGTGATCCATGTGGTACCGTAGCGATATGGACCAGGATACAGGTCAGAAGGCGCTAAAGCGTTCTCAGGAAAAGCAAAACACTTTGTTGTAACTCGGGATTGAGATCCTGGAATCTATAGCGTGCAGATTCTGCTTCTCCTCCGTGCATCAGGATTGCATCCCTTACACTCCGAGCCCTTCCATCGTGCAGGAACTCCGACCGCAAATATAAGCCTACCAGTCTCGTAGTTCTCCACTCGGATGGACTAGCACCTGGTGCACAGATGCTAGCTAACTCTGGCCCCATATCATGCAAGAGCAGGTCCGAATAGTTACGGAAACGCTTGCGATTGAGGGCGGCAGATTGATGGTTTCCAGTGACTAATGTGGGGGTATGGCAAGTCGCACAGCCTATGTTCGCGAAGATTTGTCTACCCTCCTCGCTTGCTGCTTGGTCTTCTGGACTATCTAGTGTACGACGTGGTGGCTGGGCGAGAAAACCAATGTAGGCACTGAGTAGAGTTAGGTCTGATGTTTCTATCTCGGGGTCTGGAACCGGATCACTTCCTTCAGGGAGTGGGAGTCCGTTGGGCATCTCCTCAACGGGATGGGCAGGTGTAGTAAGGCCCATTTCACCACGGATCGCGTTTTCTATGAATTCACTCAGGGTAGCATGCTGTGCCTTGCTCCCGAATCGGCCTAATGACCCATCAGGCCCGAGCCCAGGCCGTCCCGAGATGCCATCTCCATCTTGATCGTCTGGGTCAGCCTTGATCAGGATGTCTTCATCTTCAATCGCCTCTACAAGACCGATTCCGTAGAGTGCAGGTGCGCGGAGTTCCGTTACGGCTGTGGCGGATACAGGAATCCGCTCCGGTAAAATCCCTGCAGTTCGGAGTGCAGGTACGACAGATGCCTGGAGTAGATCACCGCCATCTTCCTTGAGTAAATTACACCCAGTGCGTTCGTCGAAGTCGCTGACTTTGGTCACAGGCTCTGCCCCATGACCTCCACTGGTTGGAAGATCGTGACATGAACTGCAGCTTACTTGGTTGAATAGTGGTCCGAGGCCTTCCTCTGGGGTGAAGGTTCGATTGAACAGAGCCTGTCCCAGCACGAACTGCTCTGATTCATAAGTAGTTACGCCCGGGAATGGCGTCCCGGCAGTAGCCTCTACTTCTGTTTCATCTGCAATCCCGCATCCGGTAAGTACAGAGCACAGTAGGATCGGTAAACGGGTTGAGTTTCTTAGCACGTGAGTGAATTTAGTTGTTCACGATTTCGCCGAACTGATATACGAACTGAAACGTTTCCTGATCACCATCTTCACCTGCGGGGAGAAGCTTACGGAAGTCGTTATACCACTCGTCTTCATCGATCATAATCCGCATAGTCAGCGTCGCTTCTTCACCCTCGGGAGGGTATGTCTCTAGGAAGAATTGGCGTCGTTCCGTGAACGGGTATGTCCTCTCGAATGGGAGGGCCACAGATGAGGTGTCTGAGTTCATAAGGTATACGACAGACGGACAACTGGGATCGTCAGGGCACTCAGGGTTGGGAATCATCAAGAAATGATATGATTGGACTACAGTCACATTGGATACGTCTGAACTCCCGATTTCAACGCTGACCTGATCCGGAATATGCACTCCGGTCAAGAACTCACATGCCCCTATTGATAAGACTATAAGACTAAGGATCAGTGCGTTGCTGCCCGGGTTTGCCTTGAGGGTGGTGCATTCCAAAGATTCCTCGAAAAGTTTCATAACTAAATATAACCTGATCTTCACTATCAGATCCCTGTGACGTTGTTTGATTGAAGTTCGGCCATAGAATGAGGACCCACTTGTTTTGCA
>DLRL01000107.1:0-319 GCA_002501085.1 Gemmatimonadales bacterium UBA7889 | reverse complement strand
CTACGATGATCAGCCTTCAAGTTCATTATTATCTGATATCAGGTTAAGAGAACTGAATGACCGACTTTACGAACCATCTGCACTGAGAGGTTAGACCATGCGACACGTTCTACTATCACTTGGAATACTCTTGATTCTTACGGTCTCAAGTCTCACTGCTCAGGTTCCACGCCGGTCATTCTTGTTCAAGGATGCCCGTGGCGAGTTGGCACAAGCTAGGGCAAGAGGCGAAATGGATGTCCTATTGGTCATCGCTTCGATGCCGGACCAGAATGAGCAAGTAGCACAGGCAATCGCTGGACTTGGTGGCACGGTCCAA
>DLRL01000040.1:28845-28988 GCA_002501085.1 Gemmatimonadales bacterium UBA7889 | reverse complement strand
ACCAGAAGAAGAAATAATGTCTCCGATAGACACAGAAAGGCGGCTGGTACATGGTCACTAGGCCTTTGTCGAAGGACTCAACGATTCATACGAGCTTAATTGATCGTCCTTTAATCACTCTCGCCACCATTATCACCCCTGTG